>DATMHB010000309.1:0-12405 GCA_035555175.1 Flavisolibacter sp.
AGTATTCCCTGCTGTGTCTATGAACGGCGTTGGGAACACCGGACCCGCTTCAAATAAAAAATGATGTCCCGCAGCACCTGTTATGCAAGCCAGTGCAACAGGAATGATCGAACGCGGAGAGAACTCAAAAAGGAGCAATTCGATCGCAAGGAAAATGGCCGCAATGGGACTTCCGAAGATGGCAGACATGCCCGCCGTGGCACCCGCTGCCAATAAAATTTTTCTTTCGTATGGCGTAATCCTGAGCAACTGGCCAATGGTGGATCCCAGCGCGCCACCTGTTGCAATGATGGGACCTTCCGCACCAAACGGGCCGCCGGTGCCAATGGAAATGGCAGCAGAGAGGGGCTTGAGGTAAGTAACCGATGGACGGATCCTGCTTTTATTCGTTAATATCTGCTCCATCGCTTCCGGTATACCATGGCCGCGAATAGCTTTTGAGCCATACAACGCCATAAGTCCGACTATGACTCCGCCGATGGCGGGCACTACAATGACCCATGCATGGTAGTGATTCGTTGCAGGTGAAGAAGAGTTGAAGGAAAAGCTGAGATGAAAAAAAAGATTGGTGATGAGATTGATCAGATAGACAAGCAGCCGGGCAATAACGCTGGTGATAGCGGCGATGCTGACCGCGAGCATAGCTATGTAAAGCAGGCGTTTCTTATCAGGCTGCAAACCATAGCCGGGCTCGGCCTTGCTGAATTCTGCATCCAGTGAGATCGCGATCGGTATCCGGTTGTGACTGTCCTGTTCCGTTTTATACATCAGTAGGCTATTTTAGTATCAGTTCCTGTCCTGCTTGATCTGGTTTTTTTACCAGCGCTTGTAGCGCGCGCTGATCAATGATCCGGATGCTTTTGCCAGAGGTAGAAATAATATTTGCGATGGATGGTTCAGTAAAAAATTTGAAAACTGTTTCATAGGTCGTTCCTGCATAAGAAGCAATGTCCTGCCGTGTTACGGAAATGGGAATGCTTCCCTCTTCGTCCATGCCGAATATTTCGGCTATGTCGAGCAGCGCAGCTGCAATCCTTCCCTTCACCTCGCGGTGGGCCAGGTCGCGCATTCTTTTTTCCGCCTTTTGAAGTTCAGATGCGTATAGCAACATCATCTGGTAGGCAAGACCAGTATTGGCTATGAGGGAAGTTTCCAGAAAGCTTTTGTCTACAAAACAAACTTTACTGTCTTCAAGGGCAGTGGCCGACACCGGATAGAACTGATCGCCGCCGATGCCGCGAAAGCCCAATACATCGCCCGGTTTAAAAAAGCCGAGCAATAATTCTTTCTGCGGGCCCCAATGCATCGAAACTTTGGCCGCTCCTTCATTGATGAAATAAATTCCTTCTACCGGATGCCCTTCCGAAAAAACCTTTCTGCCCTTTTTAATGATCAGTGTCTTTTTCTTTAAAGCAATGAGGTCTTTCCATTGCTCGTGGCAGTGGTGACATAAAAAACAGCGGTCAAGTCCGCATTCGGATTCCTTCATGGTTTCAGAGGTATATGATCGAAAACATGGCATAAACCATGTTTATTTTGCGAAATTTTCAGCAAAACTAGCTAAAAACATTGTTTAGGCAAGAAAATTGTGCACCTTTGTGAAAGCTTTTTGATCATACGAAACTTATTTTTATGGATTCCGGTTATCTCACTCCGTTTTCAAAGGCAACCCTTACCGGTGTGTTTGCGGGCTTTGTTACTACTGTGCTCTGCCTCGCCTATAATATTTTTTTCCGTGAAGGCACGGGCTTTCCTTTGAGTGATTTCATCAACGTATCCTCTCTCATTTTCGCGGTTAATCTTATTTTCCTGGTGCTGGGGATGTTGTTTTATTTTTTTCTGCGGATCTCCAAAAAGGGTGATCTTATTTTTTCTATCGTTTTTCTGTTGCTGACCGCGGTGTTCGCATTTTTAGCCGCCGGTATTCACCGGTCCGACGTTCCTCTTTTGAATAAAGAATTCCGTGAACTGTTTTTACCAATACTCATCATGATCGGCATTTCTGCTGCAGTTGGAATTCCGTTGCTGTATCGCAGCAAAAAATTTGAAGAACATGTACTGTAGGTTGCAGCACACGGTCGATTACTGAAATGAAGCGTTCAGAATCGTTCAACCTTCCTCAGGTGGTCAGTCTTCATTGATCCTTTTCAAATAACTCAATACGTCTTGCCGGATACTCAGCTGTTTTTATCAGCTTGTAGTCATCCCATCATTCATCATTCTTTCTTAAGTTTAGGGATACTTCAACGCACCTGAGTCGTCGGTGCCTGCAACAAACTGCTATATGAAAAGGATTGCTTCCATCGACATTGTCCGCGGATTGGTGATGATCATCATGGCCCTCGATCATACGCGCGACCTCATTCATGTTTCTTCTGTTACGCAGTCGCCAACGGATCTTGCGACCACTACGGTACCTCTTTTCTTTACCCGGTGGATCACTCACCTTTGTGCGCCGACCTTTGTGTTTCTATCAGGCTCGTCGGCCTATATTTCATCGCGGAATAAAACCATTTCCGAAGCGCGGAAGTTTTTATTGACGCGTGGATTGTGGCTTGTTCTGCTCGAGTTTACACTCGTAAATTTCGGCGTTTGGTTCGATGTGCACTTCAATGTTTTTCTTTTTGATGTGATCGCCACCATTGGTTGTGGATTTATCGTCACAAGCTTGCTGCTGAATGCTTCATCCAGGACTTTTGCGGTCCTTGGACTGGCTATTATCTTTCTTCACAACCTTGCGCCGCTAATGCCTTTTGCAGAAACTTCGCTGATCAAACGGATCCTCATGCCCCTGTTTGCACCCGGCGCCTTTCCTTTTGATGGAGGCAGGACATTTGTGATGGGCTACCCGCCAATTCCATGGCTTGGTATCATGCTCACCGGCTTTGCAGCCGGGAAGATTTTCGAACTTCCTGTCGAAAGAAGGAGGGCCATATTCTGGAAGACCGGTTTGGCGTCGCTTGTTCTTTTCGTGGTCATTCGGGCGGTCAATGTGTATGGCGACTCAGTCCCCTGGTCAACACAAAACAATGGAGCCTTTACCTTTCTTTCATTCATGAATGTTACCAAATACCCGCCATCGTTGGTGTTTTGCCTGGTAACGCTCGGCATCATGTTCCTCCTGTTTTATTTAGTAGAAGGGAAGCGCAATCAACTATCAGAAATTGCCACGGTGTATGGCAAGGTGCCTCTTTTTTATTTCCTGGTGCACTGGTACATCATTCATCCGATTATGTTCTTAATTGTATTTATGCAGGGATACAAAAGTTCGGATCTCGTATTCGGGTTCAGCTTTGGGAGGCCGCAGGGGCCGAGCGGTCTTCCTCTCAGAGGTATTTATCTTTTGTGGATTGTTGTAGTTGCGCTTCTCTATCCGCTTTGCAAATGGTATGGAAAATATAAGGAAGCGCACCGCGAAAAAAAGTGGCTGAGGTATTTGTGATGCGGAATTGTTCGTTTTTTTATCCTTCGCGAACTTTGCGGCTTTGCGTGAAACTCGGCCCGCCTGCGCCAAGGCTTCGGCGTACACAGCGAGAGCGAGGGGTACTACCGCCACCGCTCCCGGGGTGCCTTAAGCTTTTTGACGCAGCCTTGTACTATGAGCTGGCTTTACCTTTGGCTCCTGCGAATGGTATCCACCCACCCATCATTCCAAAATAATCTGATCGAATCGACCCGGCCATTTGCTTTTATGAATTCAACCTGGCTTTCATTATCGATCCTGAACAGGTTGTGGTCGATAGGGATCAATCGGTCCTTTTTGTTGCGTTGGTGGGTATTACGACAGAACAAAATCCCGTTCTCCAGTGTAAATTCGAACTCTTCGAAGGTGCCTGTATATGTTTGTAAAACTTTTTCAGCCAACGTGATCTTTTGCATCTGTGTTTTTAAATCATTGATGATCCATCGAAGCTTTCTCTTTTCAGCCTCATCGGCTATAGCGCTCCATCGTTGTTCCAGGATCAGCATTTGAGCCTTCAGCAAAGCACTGTCTTCATCAATCGTGACATCAGGAATGATCCCTGTACCTTCCCAGTCTGTTTTTGTCAGCACGTTTTCACTGCGGCTGAATGGAATAAATCCGACAAAGCCGTTTCCCAACGCAAAGCTGCGTGTGGCGTGCGCGCCGCCGCGGGTAGTGTCACCGATGACTAACGCATTTTTTTGATGTTGAAGGGTATAAGCAAAAGATTCGGCTGCCGAATACGTGCGGTTGCTCGTCAAAATATAGATGGGCATAGAAGGCAACAATCCTTCTGAAATAGCCGGCTGGTGGCCAACCCAATCCTCGGTCCACGAATTATTGATGCGATTGAAGCTGCGGCCAACGAATGTAGGCTGCTCGAAAAACCAGGCGGCCAGTTCCCTTGCCATTTCCATTCTGCCTCCAAAATTGTTGCGCAGGTCCAAGATAAGCGCATCGGCATGGGCAACGAATTGCATGGAAGCGCGCACCGTTTTTCTGGCCATCTCATTTGTATCGCTGAAATTGGTAAATAAGATATATCCTATATTGCCTTGCAGGATCTCAACCTTTCTAAAGAAAAAGTTTTGTTTTTGTTCTGCTTCCAATTCACTCTTGTCCTTTTGAAGCGTTGTCTTGAATGTTCTGATCCGTCGTTCAAGGTCCGGATCGTACCGGACGGCAAGGTGATTGTCGGGCTGCAAGGCCCTCAGGTCATTTGTAATGGCAAGCGACAAATCACGCGGATCGCTGAGCAGATCATAGGCTCCTTTTCTAAATCTTTGTTGGATCTGCAGGCTCATTTGCCGGCCTTTATCAGGATACACATAATAGGCCCTGACGGCGTTGGCAATGCTGTCGATTACTTGCTTTCTTATGGTGGAGTTGAGCGTAGGCGCCGGCTGGGCTGTGCATTGCCATGCCGCGAGAACTATAACCATTACGGGGAGGCAACAGTTTTTCAGATGCATGAAGGGGTTTTTAATCATCGTCGAACCTAGTTCGATACGGCGAGGCGACAGCAACAGAAAAGCTTTATTTTTTATGGAGATTCCATCATGATCCCTTTTCCTCCTGTATATTTATCAGGGAGGAAGTTTTATGCAAGAGGATGATTTTTATATTGGATCGAGGTACCGGGTGCGGCCTGCTCTCAATTCTATTTCAGATAACGCGCTCGGCACAGAGGTACGCATCGAGCCGAGGATCATGAAACTGCTTTGCACTCTGCGGAGCGCATCCGGCAGGCTTGTTAGCCGCGAATATTTGATCAGGGAGATCTGGGATAATTATCCGGGCGGTGAGGATGGCCTCACGCATTCGATTTCTGCCCTGAGAAAAACCCTGAACGACACCGCCAAGGAGTTGATAGAGACCATTCCTAAAAAGGGTTATATCCTGCGTGCACCGGTGCAAGATGAATCTTTCCGGCAACTGGTAAAACCAAGGCGAAAAAAGATTTGGCGACCAGTATTCATCGCCTTCATCGTGCTGATCATGGGGACGGGACTCTATGCCTTCATATTCCTTCGGAAGGAAAACAGAGAAGGCACCGAGGCCATAACAACCGGGTCAAAAGATCTTTCTGTTCCGTTTGACGCGGTCAATAAACAAGTTGCGGAAAGCAAAAGAAATACCATTTCTACAATGGCTGCAGACAGTACCGTATACAAATTGAAGATCGTCGGCGACGGCCGTCCCGAGTTTTATATCAACGGCAGGTTGCTTAGTCCGGATGAAATGGAAAAGCACCTGGACCTGATCAATAATCTCAAGGCAGCTTTGCAAAATAGAAATAGCGATTGAATCCTGAGAACGCTGCGTTTCGCCGTTGCTTCGGAAAAAGGCTCAAATAGAATTGACCCTCCTTTAAAGTAAGATCACATCCAGCTTCCCCATCGCAGGCGAAGGAGCAGAGAACGAACCAAAGAAAATTTGATAACTACCCGGAGATACTTTGCGTTCGTATCTGGTTTGTTTGCCCGTGCCCGCCAGACGGCATTCAACTTGTAAACCAACGAGAAAAAAAACCTGTTGCGGGCACAGCAACACGGCAAAAAAGTTGTGGCCTAAAGCGCCTTGTATACTCTCACGTAATCCACGTACATGCTTGCGGGAAGTTTGCTGTCATCGATCGTCTGTCCCGGCCAATTGCCGCCAACGGCAAGGTTCAGAATGAGGAAGAATGGCTTGTGGAATTCCTCCGTGCCGTTGATGTTATTGAGGATATTGGCTTCGTGAAATTGAACGCCGTCCACATACCAGCGAATGGCAGCGGAGTCCCATTCTACAGAATAAATATGATAGTCTGCCGGCGTAGTTGTTGTACTTCCTCCGTAGCTCGCATGACCATTATTGTCCCAATGAATAGTTCCATAAATTGTATTTTCCAAATTGATGTGTTCCATGATATCGGTTTCACCACAGCCGGGCCAGGGAACCGTATTAATGTTGGCGCCCAGCATCCAGAAAGCCGGCCAAAGCCCCTGCACGAGCGGCAATTTGATCCGTGCTTCCATTTTACCGTAAAGAAATTCATGTTTGGCCTTTGTGGTCATGCGGGCGGAAGTGTAGTTATTCGCCTTGACCCTTTGTTTTTTTGCAGTGATCACCAGGTTGCCGGCCGATACTGTGGCATTGGACGCCTGATAGTATTCCTGTTCGTTATTGCCCCATCCGCCGCCGCCGGTTTCAAAATTCCAGTTGGCGGTATTGACAGCCGTGCCATCAAACTCGTCGGACCAAACCAGTTGGTACGTTACCGCTGTTGTAGCAGCTGAAGCGGTCTTGACGCTGGAGGGCTGCTGTAGTGTCTCGTCTGGGTTCCTGTAGTTTTTCTGGCATGAAGTGAATAGGGCAATGGGTACAAGCAGCATTGCTGCCGCATGAAGGTTTGAAGATTTCATAATGCAAGCTTAATGGTTAAAAGTGTAGCTTAAATTTAAACATTCGAGGCGAATTTCCTTCGTCAATCAAAAAAAATGTCAGGCTTTATTTTCAGTCGAAGATCAATTCCGCGTAAAGGCAGTAAGCAATCATGCTAATGATTTCTGCTTGCAGGGAATGAAACTCATGCCTCCGCCAATTAAACGACATACATTAACCTCTTCGCTTTACTTTGTGGTGTACGGGCGGCAGGTTTTTTAAATATGCATAGATCGCATTCACCTGTTTGTTCGTCAACGCTTCAAAATGGTCCATTGGGGGACTTAATTTCCTTCCGGAAGGCGTGATCCCTTCTCTCACGGCTTTTGCGAAATCATCTCTTGTAAAACTTCCTATGCCGGTTTCTGCGTCGAACGTAAGATTCGGCCCAAAGAGCCTTGCGCCTTTGGGATCTTTCAGTTTGATGCCGCCCTGCATGTATCCTTTACTTTGTTCCGGGTTGCTGTAATCGAGCCCCAGTACTTTTTTAGAATGGCAGTGGTAACAACCGATGATGCCGACCAGGTATCTTCCATAAGCAACGCTATCATTTTCATTGGGCCGTTGAATGCCTTTTTGGTAGGGCTGAGGACGCGATGCAATTCGAATGCCTGTTCTGCCAATCAGATTGATATGTGTTTTCCCTACCGTGGTATCAGCTGAAGCCAATGCCGGATCTGACGAACGCAGGAAGGCAATGATGTCATTGATGTCTTCATCAGCCATGGTAGGCCGCATCATGTACGGCATGAATTTCCCCGATCTCGAAATGCCGGTTTTGAGCAGGTAAAAAAGTTCAGCATCTGTATAAGCAGGTGGAATGCCATGCGATTTGGATTGCGTTAGGTTGGCTGAATATAAATGACCCGCGATCTTCGGCAGGTCGTTCAATGGCCTTCCAATAAATTTTTTTACACCCGGATCATAGTGACAGCCACCACAGATATTAAACGCAAGGTTTCTTCCATTGTTTACAGAAGATGGCGAAGATGTGGAAGAAAAGGAATCGGACGTTGTATTAAAATAAAAGCGGCATCCTGTAACCGTTGGCAGGAAGAGTACCATCACCACGAATAAAATTCCAATGATAAGGTGGGTGGCATTCGATATATTCCGTTTCATGATCGCAAGTTTTTGATGTGAAGAGGTTCAGCCTCCAGGGACGGATTAGCAGGCGGAAACGACCGGCCTTGATAAGTACGAAAGAAAGGAGAGGGGGTTGCCCTGTTCATGCTAATTTACGAATACCGATGGTGGATTTCCAGATGAAACAGTCACGAACGGTTCGATGCAATAGTGCGAAGCCGTTTTTTCCGATGCTTTTGAGTGCCAAAGAAATCATAAAATGCCCGGCGCTCCGCCCAAATTGACGGTACGGAAATATCAATTCCTTTGGATCAATATTACATTTGGAGCGCTAATGTTTCAATCGAAATTGACGACGCTTCTCAGGGTTCATGCTTGTATTGCATAACGCTAAAATCTTAGCAACGGTGCGTACCATTTTATTATTTATTACTCTTCTTGTTACCGGGAGCCTGGTGGGTCAGTCTATTACCACCATTGCAGGAAATGGTACTCAGGGATACAGCGGCGACGGCGGACCTGCAACAGCTGCCCGATTAAAAAATCCATTGGGCCTTGCACTTGACGCTTCCGGCAATTTATATGTTGCCGATGTGTACAATAATGTGATCCGGAGAATTTCACCTGGGGGAATGATCACAACTATCGCAGGCACGGGCGTCGCGGATTATTCAGGCGATGGCGGACCTGCAACGGCTGCTAAATTATCCTGGCCCGCCGGCATTGCCATCGACCAGACAGGCAACATTTATTTTTCCGATCAGGTGAATGATGTCATTCGCAAGATCAATACTGCCGGTATCATTACAACTATTGCCGGCATTGAAAGGCATGGCTATTCAGGAGACGGAGGTCCCGCAATATCCGCGAAGCTTTACGTGCCGGTTGGGATCGCAATTGACAAAACCGGTAATGTGTTTTTTGCCGACGCATTTAATCACGTCATTCGAAAAATAGACAAATCGGGAATTATTACAACGGTGGCAGGCAATGGCACAGAAGGCTATAGTGGTGACGGTGGTGCGGCTGTGAATGCCAGATTAAGATTTCCTGCAGGTGTTGAGATCGACGGATCCGGAAATCTTTATATTGCCGATACCGACAACAGTGTGATACGGAAGGTGGATGCTTCAGGTATCATTACCACCATTGCAGGTAACGGTACAAACGGATATGGAGGTGATGGCGGTCCGGCCGCTGCTTCGGTTCTGAACAAGCCCGCCCTGATCAGATTTGATAGCCAGGGTAATTTGATAGTTGCAGATGTGAACAACCATGTGATCCGCAGAATTGATGGTTCGGGCATCACAACCATCGCTGGTTCTGGGATTCGCGGTTACAGCGGTGATGGCGGAGATCCATTGCAGGCGCGTTTGAGCAATCCGGGGGCTGTGGCGATCGACAACACCGGCGTGTTTTATATTTCCGATTGCAACAACAACGTTATTCGCCGGGTGGATCCCTGCAAAGACATTATCAGCATGCCGGTGTCAATTGCAGCATCTTCCCGCGAGATATGTGAAAATGATTCTGTAGTTTTTTCTGCCAGCGTTGCAGCTGCGCCTTTGAATGCTTCTTATGGGTGGACGATCAATGGGGCGCCGACCGACCGGAAAGGCGCAACCATAACATTGAAGGGTCTGAAGAATGGTGACCGCATCCAGTGCCTTTTTTCACCGGGCCTGGTTTGTTCGAAGGTATCCGCGTCAGAACCGGTTTCCATCAGCGTGCATCCCCAACCGGTAGTCGAGCTGGGTCCAGAAATATTTATAGAGGAAGGGGAGCATGTGCAGTTGCATGCACGCTCTTCTACTCCTGTATCAACGTATAAATGGTTGCCTTCTGCCGGTTTGGATAATGCCGCGATTCGCGATCCCGTTGCATCGCCAGCCTTAACGACAAATTATTTGGTTGAAGTTACGTCTGAATTTGGCTGCAAGGCCACAGGCAATATCATGATAAATATTTTTCGGAAATTATACATGCCAGACGGCTTCACACCCAATAACGATGGAAAGAATGATGTATTCCGTATCCCGGCCGGAACCACAATGCAGTTAAAAAAATTCTGTATTTACGATCGATGGGGCAGGCTTGTTTTCTCAACACACGACATCTCCCGGGGTTGGGATGGAAAGGTAAATGGAATGAACGCCACAGGCGGTGTTTATGTGTACGTGATCACGGGTTCAGATTATAAAGGCGACAGAGAAGTGAAAGGCACATTTGTTCTGATCAGGTGATGATCTTACTCTTATTTTTTGTTGTTGGGGCATTCGTTGCCAGTCGGCAGTTCATACAAACGACAAGTGAAATTATCAGGCCGTGATCTTGAATTGTGGTTGCGGCACGCGCGCCCTGATGTGGCGCCTGAAAGTCCAAACCTGCTTTATAGATGAAACCGGAATAGCCTTTTGAGGAGCAGCTGCTTCGTTGTCACTCAGCAACACCCATTCATTTTCGTTCTTTTTATAAACCCTCTTTACCACCAATTGATCGTGGGTAAGGATCACGTAGACTGCGAAATTTTTTACATCCTGCCAGTCTTCGTGCGGTAACATCGATGCGAGGATCACATCGCCCGCAAAGAAGGTAGGCTCCATGCTTTCGCCATCCACTTCAAAATAACTCCAGACGGCGCCCGTAGGATTCACGCCGGGAGGAAGCGAATATTTTTCGAGGCTATCCATGTAATCCACCTGTTCGTATCCTTTAATGTATCCGGCCTGGGCTTTGATGCCAACGAGGGGAACCTGGAAGCTGGCAGGAACATTCTTCTGTTCGCGGCGCTGTAAGTGGTAGGGCAGTGAACTGTTCCTGTGGGAGGGCACACCGAGAAGTTCTACATCCTCGTAGTGTGAATTTATTTCACTTCTTCTTTCCTGTGTGAACTGCCGAATGAGTGCAGAGGTTGCTTTGCTGACGCCGATTTTGCCTTTTTCCATCTTATTCACTAATTCCCTTGTAATGCCGAGGGCTTCAGCAAATTCCTGCTGGGTAAGGTTATATAACTGTCTGATTTCCTTGATGTTATAACCCGATTTTTGATTGTTAAGCATATGTGAATAAACTTGTGAAAATAATGTGGATAAAGTGAAATTTATTAACTTTATACTTCACAAATTTAGAACAAAAATTCACAATTCCAAGTTATGAGTAAGACAAGAAAAGAGTTCACATTTCACTACCCCCTTAAGCAGAAGGTAGTGCGTGACCTGAAGATTGTGACTGAATACGTAGGTGATCTTTCAGTGGAAGGTATCGGCTACTTCGATCCCTCAGCCTCTGTTCTCGACATCTTTGACCGTTTTTCGGTGGACATCGATTTTGTGAAATGGAACGGCGCCGATATCAAACCTGTTCTGGAAATAACCGGAGGTATGGATCCGATCACCGAAGCCGCGGTCAGGTACTTCGCGCATGAATTCGAAAACGGGATGGGTAAGGCAGCCTAGTGCATGCCGGCAATGAAAACAATTTAGCAACTATAAATTTCTATCTGTGATATTAAGAAAAGCAACAAGAAAAAAAGCGAAGATCCGTCTCGGCCTCTCTGCAGTTTCGGGCGCGGGAAAAACTTATAGCGCCATCCTCATTGCAAAAGGGTTGTGTCGCGACCTTTCAAAAGTAGCTGTGATCGATACGGAGAACGGCAGTGCCGACCTGTATGCCCACCTCGGTGATTTCAATGTACTTCCGCTCGGAGCTCCGTTTACGCCTGAGCGTTATATCGAAGCGATCCGCTCTTGCGAGCAGGCCGGGATGGAAGTGATCATTGTCGATTCCATCAGCCACGAGTGGGATGGCAAGGGTGGCTGTCTCGAGATCGTTGAAAGTCTGGGTGGTAAATATCAAGACTGGGCGAGGGTTACACCGCGTCACCAGGCGTTCATCGAGGCGATCCTTCACAGTCCCTCTCACATGATCACTACTGTACGCCGCAAGCAGGATTATGAAATGATCAAGGACGGCAACAAGGTGAAGATTGAAAAAGGCGGTCTGCGCGAGATCACGCGCGAAGGATTCGAATACGAACTGACCATCAACCTTGAGATGGATACATCGCACAATGCGATGGCGTCGAAAGACAGGACCAATTTGTTCATGGGCAAACCTGCATTCGTGCCTTCTGAAAAAACCGGTGAACTGATCGCGCATTGGTGTGAGCAGGGTGATGAAGACTTCAATAACATCAGACCCGGCAGCGACTGGTATAAGAAGGTTGAACAGTGCAGTACACAAAAAGAGCTCGTGGAATTGTACCAGAAGCATCGCGCCGAAGTAGACGCGAATCCACTATTACAGCAATTAATCGCAAACCGTAGAAATCAGATCAATGGCAAAACACTTAGTGCAGCATAATGATACGCTTCCTTCCATCAAGGAGGGTTTAAGCAAAAAGCAGATTGCTCATTTGGCCGATCAATCCG
>DATMHB010000310.1:0-3188 GCA_035555175.1 Flavisolibacter sp.
TTCTTCATTTCACCAAAAAGCGTTTTGGCAATGCCCTTCGTGCCCAAAAATTTTATCCTGAATTCCTCAAGCTGGCGGGGGTTGGAAATCTGGTAACCTTCGATCTCTTTTTTGTAGGCTTCAATCTGCTCTAACAACTGCTCCATCGGGCAAAGATAACAATCGGCCGTTTTCAAATGAAAGAGGGGGGCGTGCCGCCGTCTCGCGTACTAAAAATGATTGCTGCATCTGGTCGATCGTGCTGAAGGAAGTTTACAGGTCGCTTGCGCTGAACGTATCGCCCTGGTTGATGTCACCCGTATCGTAACCTTTTTTAAACCAGTACATCCGTTGGGCCGAGGTGCCATGGGTAAAAGATTCGGGCACCACATAACCTTGCGCTTCTTTCTGAAGGCGGTCGTCACCGATCGCATTGGCCGCATTGAGCGCTTCATCGATATCGCCTTTTTCAAGGACGCCCTTTCCCTGTTCATAGTGAGCCCATACCCCTGCAAAGAAATCCGCCTGCAATTCCAGCCGCACCGAATATTTGTTGAATTCCTCTTCGCTTAATTGCTGTCTAAGCCGGTCTACCTTATCAGTGATGCCGAGCAACTTCTGAATATGGTGACCCACTTCATGCGCGATAACATAGGCCATCGCAAAATCGCCGGGTGCACCAAAGCGGTTCTTCAACTCATCATAAAAAGAAAGGTCGATATATAATTCCTGGTCGCCGGGACAGTAAAAGGGACCAGAGGCAGAGCTGGCATGGCCGCAGCCCGAAGGTGTGGATCCACTGAAAAGCACGAGTGTTGGTTTGGGATAGCTTCTACCCGCCTTTGACATGAGCTGGGTCCATATATCTTCAGTGTCGCCAAGCACCACTTTTACAAATTTCGCTTCCTCATCCTGTGCGGCTTTTTCTTCGGCAGAGATCGGCTGATTCTGGTTAGGTAACGGGAGTTGGGTATTGTTGCTTCCACCCAGCAGGTAATTGATAACAAGGGCAATGACGCCCAGAATACCGCCGCCCACTGCGATGCCGCCGCCACCGATACCTCTGCGGTCATCGACGTTCGAGCTTTCTCTTCTTCCTTGCCAGAGCATAAAATGGATTTTGAAATACAGTATAAAAAAACATGCCTGAATAGCTGAGGTGGCAGTAATCTCCTAAATTTTATGCTGGCGCGAGTAACCGGATCCGAGGTTTGAGCCGAACCTAAGGACCGCAAACAAGATGCAAAGGAACCGGCGTGGTGATACTTTGCGTACGCTGCGCTTCATTTCGCGCGCTGCCTCGTAGGGTCTTCATCTTAACACATAAATTTGACCTGAGTGCTAGAGTATCATTTCTTCGTTTATGCAGGGGATCGTCAGTTGTTTGCTTCGCTGCGCGATCATCGTGCAGAAGCAGGGCTTTCTTTATATTTGATAACACATCTTCATTCCGACTCCGTAGCTCAGTTGGTAGAGCAGCTGACTCTTAATCAGCGGGCCGAGAGTTCGAGTCTCTCCGGGGTCACTTTGACTACCAATAATTGACACTTGTATTGATGTGCTATATCGTGACAGTCTTACTTGAAATGTACTGACTATTTTGAGGGCGGCACTCGTCCTCATTTGGATTGCTAAAAAATGCACCACAGCACGCCCGGTCCCAACTGGGCGAAAGAAATAAGAAGCAGTTGAATAGGTCCCTCGGCCTCACCATTCAACTATAAATTACTACTTTTCTTTTTTGATCAATTAACATTCTATGGCAAAGACCACGTCACATATTTTAAGTACCTCTACGAACCTTCTCGGATTTTGCCTATTTGTGATTACTTCATTTCATGTGTCAAATCGGGCTGCGGCAAGTGTTATAGATGAATTCACTTCAGTAATAGCGCTGTTGCTTAGTTTTTCGTGTATACTCTCATTTTTGTCGATTCGTACCAGTAATCCTAATAAAGAAAAGAAATTTGAGACCATTTCGGACTATCTGTTTCTTATTTCCTTAATGGGAATTTTAACCATCATTTTACTCTTGGTGTTCAACTTTATAAAATAATAATTTGCCTGACAACACTTAAATAGTGTTATAAACACGACTGCTGCCACAAAGCTTTTAAAGGTTGGCTGCAACTTTTTTGGAAACACCTTACAATGACAAGCCGGAGTAAACAGTTAACTAAAACGAGGACATCAACCAATAGCCTCATCCATATACTTGCAAATAAACTTTTGATTAAGTGAATTCACAGGCATTGAGCTGAGATTAAGGACCCCTTGGCCGTTTTCATGGCCGGGCCGCCAGAAGCATATTGCTTAAATTTGAAAGATGAAAAGACGTCTGTACACACATTACGACATTTTTTTAAATGGCTCAAATGTAGGGAACGTCATTGTTGCTTATCATCACGGCTTCGATTATAACCCGGCCGAAAGCATGGTTACGGTCGAAATCTTTTTAAATAGAAGATTAAGAGAGGTTCCCGATATTAAACTTTCCGGCGGTTCATGGCAGACTATAACCGAGGCCATTATTACCACCGATTCAGCAGAACAAGCGGAAGCAATGGCGAGGTCATTAATAAGCAGGATTATACTGAATCACACTCCACTCGACGTTCAATTAGAAATGCGTCGCGAAGTTTTTCAGCTGATTATTCAGCCCCAAACAAGACCAAGATTTTTATTGATTCATGAATTCTATTCAGATCCGCAATTCAAACAAACCTTGGACTTGCACACCCAGATGATATTACAATATCCGATTGGGGCGAGCGATCAGGAAATTTATAGAGATGTGCTCGCGGGTGGATTTGAAGATCATTTTTCGAGTGGTCATCAGCACGTGGAAAAATGGTGTCGCAAACGTCAGTGGACGATTTCCGCCCCTTCCAAGGTTATTATAAGTTTTGACATTGACCTGCCTGAGGCCACCTTGTCCGATCATTTTTTCTCGCGATCATTTCCGCAATATTTGAGCAGGGCTTGCGGGACCAGCTTCCTCACAAAATTATCTGTCACATCCAGAGCATCCGCCAACACAAGGTCTTTACATACCTTCTCCCGGTCTGCGTCAGGCACCAGAAGCAAATCATCCAATCCCACATTAAATTCCATCCCATTGTTCACGCCCGCCTTTATGTGCCGATACTTTTTTATCCTAGCCAGGCCCCGGTGCACAAGGGCTTCGCGCAGCAGCGGTTCTATACGGA
>DATMHB010000311.1:0-2327 GCA_035555175.1 Flavisolibacter sp.
TCCCAACTTTTCCGGATCTCGTCATCGGGTACGCCCTTCCTGATCTGTTCCTTAAAGCGCGCATCCCCTGTGCGAAAATCTACGTTGCCGATTTCCCTGCTCACCGTATAATCGAAGAATCTTTCCTTGTCCGGGTAAGCATTATACAGTTCCTTGATCCACCGGATATTGATCTTCTTTTCTCTCAGCAAGATGCCGATATCATAATGGCGCAGATCGATACCATAGCAAACCTCGTTCATGTACAACGGCGTCTCCGACATGCCCCTGATGCTTGTGGGCGTAAAGGAGAACTGATATTTTCCTTTGAGGGCCGGTGCGCCGATAACGGTGAAAGGAAAGAGCGTGCCGCGCCCATAGTTCAGGACCGTTCCTTCAAAAATGCAGGTGGAAGGATACAGCATCACGGCCTGCTGCGTATTTAAATTGGGGGAAGGCTTTACCGGTACAACATAATAAGTATCGTGCGTATAGTTGGCAACGGGAATAATGTTGATCTTACATTGCAATCCTTTGGGCAGCCAGTGCTCGCCATTGATCATCTTCGCAAATTCCCCTATGGTCATGCCGTGTGTGATGGGTATGGGAAATTGTCCGATCCCCGACTTCAGCTTCATGTCGAGTACAGGACCGTCAACAAAATACCCGTTCGGATTGGGACGGTCGAGGATCAATAATTCCTTATTGTTTTCTGCACAGGCTTCCATGATGGCAGCCAGCACATTGATATTGGTATAGAAGCGGCAGCCGACATCCTGGATATCGAAGATCATCATGTCCACGTTCGAGAGATCGTCGGCCGAAGGTTTTCTTTTGTTGCCATATAGCGAAATGATGGGAATGCCGGATACCGCATCAACTTCATCCGATACTGTAACGCCTGCACTGGCATTGCCTCTGAACCCGTGTTCGGGTCCAAATGCTTTTACGATATTGATGCCGAGCTTCTGCAGGCTGTCAACCAGATGTGTTTTTCCGATAATGGTCGTTTGATTGGCAAGTACGGCGATGCGCTTTCCCTTCAAAAGAGGAAGATATTTTTCAGTCTGGTCGGCACCGGTGCGCACGTTCTTTGAGTTGTTGACAGAAGCTGTTGACTCACGCGGCGCATGGCAATAGCAATTCAGCAATACGATGATAACGATGAGGACATTTCTTTTCATGATGTTGGGTTGTGCGATCAGTATTGACAACCCTAAATTTAACGGAGAAAATCGTTTGCCGGTAAATCCGTCAATTAATGATCGGAAAGGCCTTAATCGGCAAGGTTCCATAGCAAGGCCGCCTGGTGCTAAAGCGAACATTAATGCAAAATTGCGATGAAAAGTATGATCATCGATAACAGGTTGATCTTTTTTTTGAGCAGTCGCGTTGCGCGTTCTTTCTGGTTGCGCACGGTATGGGGAGAAATATTGAGTTCACGCGCAATTTCCTGGTAAGACTTCCCTTCGAAATGAAACATGCGGAATACTTCCCGGCATTTTGGAGGCAGATAGTCGAGGGTAACGATCACCTGCCGGATCGTTTCGGTTTCGATCAATTTCTGAAGCACCGATGCTTCGATCGTTTCGGTCGTTTGAAGTCCGCTTTCGGCTACACGCAAACGTTTTACCTTTCTCAGGTGATCGATGGAAGCATTCCTGACGGTATTGTATAGCCAGGCTTTGATCGATCCTTCCATTGAAAGCCGGTCGCGGTTATTCCACAATTTTACAAAGGCCTCTGCTGCTATTTCCTCTGCCAGGAATTCATCATGTACCAGTTTGTAGGCGAAGTAGGTGAGGTGCGAATAGTAGGCTTGAAAGAAATGGTCCAAACCATCCTCCCTGCCCTCAAGTAAGGCATGCAGTGCTTCGTGATCGCTATATTGATGGTGCGGCAAGCAGGCTCTCTTTAATGGTTCATTGGAGCCGGGGTTCGCCTGCACAAAGATGGCGCAGGTCTCCACTTACAGCCTTGAGGCCGTCGAAAGCCCAGTCACGAATAAGGGAGCCCACGCCAAAACGTGAGCCCTTGCTTATTGTCCCGTGACTTTTGAAATTTCGACGTTTCAAGGCGAGACTCCAAGCGAAAGCTTCAATCAGTTGTATGAAGTATTCGCAAAATTGTGTCTGCAATATACAAAACTTTCCGACCTATATATAGGACGGTGTGAATTCGGCTTTCTCCTACTTGCAGGTAGGAATGGCCAAGATCAATAAAAAGCATAAGATTGAATGGTATATCATTTCCCAGGTCAGGGAAAGAAGAATGGATGCCGGACTTGGCCAGGAAGACATTGCGCTGCACCTCGAGGTTTCAACAGGATATATCGGGCATGTCGAAAG
>DATMHB010000312.1:0-2193 GCA_035555175.1 Flavisolibacter sp.
TGCTTGACAATGCGGAAATGCCCATTGTTGGTGAGGGAACAAAGGAACCTAACGATAATTTCATTCCTCAATTATATCTGAATGCGCACGCCGCGATCCAGAAACTTGCTTCCATGGGAGTAGGCGACAGCAACAGGGTTGCGGTGGGAGGACATAGTTATGGCGCTTTTATGACAGCCAATCTCCTGGCCCACACCAATCTTTTCAAAGCAGGTATCGCAAGAAGCGGCGCGTACAATCGCACGCTCACACCATTTGGATTCCAGGCAGAAGAAAGGACTTATTGGGAGGCGCCTGATGTTTACAATGCAATGAGTCCATTCATGTATGCAGACAAGATCAAAACGCCGATCCTGCTTGTCCATGGAGAAATGGATGATAACCCCGGCACCTTCCCCATCCAGAGCGAGCGCCTTTACAATGCCATTAAAGGTCATGGGGGTACCGTTCGATATGTAGTCCTTCCATATGAAGCACACGGTTATGCCGCAAAGGAGAATATTCTGCATCTTCTGTGGGAGCAAAACCAGTGGCTGGATAAATGGGTCAAGAATGCAGATAAAAATAAGCCTGCTTCCGGGAGCCGCGACGGCAAAGCGTTTTAAGCAAGAGGTCTTTAAAGAATTTTGTTGAATACCCCGGTCCGGCTGGGGTATTTTTGTTTGGCGCAGAATTCAAAAGTCAAAATTCAAAAGGACCGAATATTTAAAACTTCTTGTTGCTGCAACCTCGAAGTCATCTCAGTCACGTCAGGACGGAGGTTGAGACAGAGCCTGCCGGCTGTGAGAAAATGGCAGCTGCAGATCGATAGAAACCCTAGGTTAAGCTTTTGAATTTTGACTTTTGAATTGACGGAACGACTCCTCACACTGAAAGACTTAGGGCGCGAAGGACGCCCTCGGTCCGCCCGCTGCAAACACAGCAAGCATCCTGCTCTTCTGGCCATTGCTGAACATATACATGCATGGATCATCAGTATAATCCATATAGTTCATTGTCATCTCCACGGCGTGATCAGTGCAGCTATTATAATGCGGATATGCAGGACATCCAAAATTCGCAGTGGTATGTTGAGGCGTATCGTCCACCAAGTCATCCCCGCAGGTGGCATCGCCCCAGATATGACGCAGGTTCATCCAGTGACCCACTTCATGCGACGCTGTTCTTCCCCGATCATATGGCGTGATGAGTGTACCTGTGCGGCCGAATGCAGCATAAAGGATCACAACGCCATCGGTAGCCGGGTTGCCTCCCGGAAATTGCGCATAACCGAGGAGGTTTTGTCCGAGGTTGCATACCCAGATATTGAGATTGCGTGCAGGATCCACCGCGTCGTCCCCGCCATTCTTGCTGAATTTCATTCCATCGTTCGGCGCCCAGCTTTTTCTTGAAACTTTTTTACGTATGGTCTTTGCCAGCGTAAATTGAACGCCGACATCGGCTTTCAGGTTCGAGAACAGCGAAGGCACCTGCGTATTATCCTTATTCTTCAGATTATAATCTTCGTTCAGCACATCGAGCTGACTGGCGATCTGCGCATCAGAAATATTTTCGGCGGCCGTATTATAGAGAACATGAACGATCACCGGTACATTGATGGTTCCGGCTGTTCTGAGCCATCCGCCGGAAGCCATCAGTTTTCGTGTGAATGCTTCGATGCGGTTCATGCGGTCTGCCAGTGTGGGATCTTCTGCAAGTTGGGCTTTCAATACTTCGTCGGTGGCGCAACTGCGTTTTACAGGATGACCTTCATCGAGTGCCACCGGGGTTTGCGATTTCTGACAACTGAAAAACAAGACGGTCGCGGCGAGAAGGCTTAATAATTTTCTCATGCTTTAAGTTTTAGTGTGTAAAAATTATGGTTGGAATGGGGGTATTGAAATGGGGTGTTCAAAGGATTGGTGCATTCCTAAGATAAGCTTTTATTGAATTGTATGTTGGCTGTTCATCGTGGGTTTGCGCAGAAAATTGGGATGACCCGAAAGCGTTGTTACGGTAGCCATTGAGGCCGGCCCCCCGTGGGGCAAATTAACCGGTCAGGTTTAAACGACCATGGTTAATTTCTTTCAACAGTTCCAGACTTTTCCCTTGGAAAATCAAATAAGAACCGATATTCCCGCCTCAAAAAAAGCCCAGCACCATCAACCCCATAACGCATCACCATCCTTCTCCCCCATGCGTTGCTGCCTGACC
>DATMHB010000313.1:0-2529 GCA_035555175.1 Flavisolibacter sp.
GCAGTTGGTTGACCGGCTCAGCGGCTTGATTACGGCTTGCCATTGTAATAATCAAGGATCTTCTTCCTGAACACGAAACCATATTTTGCATTCAGAAGGTTGATATTCGCCTGGTCCAGCTTTGCCTTCGCAACGAGATAATCATATGATGTTCCCACGCCCGCACTGAAGCGCACGTCGGCGGCTTTGAATGATTCTGCGTAAGCATTCACCTGGTCCAGCAGCAATTTATAACGGTCGTATGCGTTGACCATCTTCAGGTAGGCTTCTTCAATATCTTTTCTCAATTGTCTTTTGGTATTCTCTTCAGTCAGCGCAGCATCCTTCAGGTCGAGTTCTGCAAGCTTGACTCGGTTCCTGGCATACATGCCATTGAAGATCGGAATGTTCAATCCCAGCCCGACCGAAGAAAATCGATTATTCTTTAGCTGGCTGCTATACGGGATCTTCGTCCCTGCATTCTCTGCCACGCTTGAATAAGTGGTATTGATGCCGGCACCGAAAGTGAGCCGCGGATACATCAATCCTCTTGCCGCTTTGACACTATACTGGCGGCTCCTGGTTCTCAGCTCCACTGCCTTTATGTGCGCAAACTGGCCCAATGAATTTTGATATATCTGGTTGGCCGTCGATTCATACATTGTAAGGTATTCGCCCACCTCAACATGCTCTATGCGCATCGTTGAGTCGTACGGCACATTCATCAGCCTGGCCAATGCGAGCTTAAAATTCTCAAGCGAAGCGCGTGCATCCAATATGCCTACCTGATCACCGAGCATTTCTCCTTTGAGGTCCGAAAGATCCGAAGGCTTGATCGCGCCCAGGTTGTTGAGGGTCTGGAGACGCTCGAAATTCTTCTGGCTGTTCAGGGCCCTGGTAAATGCCAGCTGTAGCTGGTCTTCTGCGTTCAATGCATCCAGGTAAGCCGCAATCACCGTCAACACCAGCTCATCTTTTTTCTGCTGCAGCTCCATGCGCGACGCGTCGTATGCATACATATTCTGGCGAATGAGGCTTTGCAGATTGAGTCCGTTAAAGATTATGATGCCGGAACTCAATCCGTAGCTCGCTGTGTTCACACTTTGGTTTACGTAAGTGTTGGTGAAGGGGTCGATGCTCCTGCCCGAATTGATACCATGATTGATATTGGCATTGACATCAGGCAGCAGATTATTCCTCGACTGCTTCAGATTGATCTCGGCCGCTCTTGCAGTGAGCGCAGACTGCTGCACGGGTATATCATTCTTCAACGCAGAATCAATGCATTGCTGCAACGTATAAGTTTGTGCGCGTGCACCAATTGAAAATAATAAAATACAAAAACAAAAAAATGCGCGGTTCATGTCAGACTTGTTTAAGTGGTTTTCCGGAAACGGATTCGATCCTTCCATCCAACAAATGGATGATACGATGACCATATGCGGCGTTCTTTTCTGAGTGCGTTACCTGTAAGATCGTAACGCCTTCCTCCCTGTTGATCTTTTCAAAGAGTTCCATGATCTCTTCGCCCTGCTTTGAATTCAAATTACCTGTTGGCTCATCTGCCAGCAATAGTTTCGGTTTTGAGATCAGCGCCCTTACAATGCCAACCAACTGTTGCTGTCCCCCTGAAAGCTGCGATGGAAAAAGGTCTTTCTTTCCGACAATATTGAATTTATCGAGCATATCGGCGATCATCGCCTTCCGCTCGGATGATTTTACATTCTGATACAGGAGCGGCGTTTCTATGTTTTCATACACGGTCAGCTCATCTATGAGGTGATAGGCCTGGAAAATGAAACCAATATTTTTTTTATAGAGCTCTGACCGCTGCTTTTCCTTCAGGTCGTAAACCGACTGGTCATAAAACATATAGCTGCCTTCGGAAGGAAGGTCGAGCATGCCGATGATATTGAGCAGCGTTGATTTACCGGAGCCAGAGGGCCCCATGATGGAAATAAATTCTCCCTCTCCGATGCCAAGGTTAATGTCCTTCAGGATGAACGTTGGTCTGTTGCCGACGTTATACCATTTGGATATGTGTTTGAGTTCGATCATATAATAAATTATCAGGGTGGTTTTGTTGCTAAGTTATGCCTCTACAAAACAAATACGTACCAATTCGTAGAAGCATTGAAAAACAACAATTTATCAGAAGTGCAAGATTTTTTGTGTCCGATTTTGATACAATCAGTGTTCAGTTTTGGCGTGCTGTTTCACGCAAAGGCGCAAAGCCGCAAAGTTCGCAACAGATAAATAAAGTAAAGGACACATTGATTTATTTTTGGTCCGCCTCTTGTCGCCGGGACAACAATAGGATCTTCGTCAATAATGAATCAGGGTACACGGGGATTTGAAAGCAGAGAATACGCGAAGACGCAATGTTGCTAAATTCCGGATGAACGCCTCCTGTATCGCCATTCCGCATTTGACATTCAAAATTTCGCATTAGCATTCAACTACTCGCTCCTCAGGCTCTTCACCGGATTGCTTCTTACCACCCTGAGTGTATGATAGCTCACCGCGACAAGGGCCGAAATCAGACCGATC
>DATMHB010000314.1:0-4059 GCA_035555175.1 Flavisolibacter sp.
AAAATCCTATGCGGTGAAGCCGGTGGAAGTAAAGGATGCGAATCAGACCATAGGAAAAACCGCTGATGAAAAAGAGATTTCTGTCATAGCCAGGCCAGGCAATCAATTGTGGCAGCTGATGCTGACACCCCAGGCCGGGCAAACTCCGGACGCAGCCTTAAAGGAAAAAATGCAAAACAACGCCATCGTATTGACAGGAAAGTGGAAGGACAAACCGTTTCAGTATAAGATAGAGAAAGAAAAACAGCTGGCAACCCTGCATATGCAATAAAGAATAAGGCCAGTAAGAATACTGGCCTTCAAACCTAAACCGTCCGACTAAAAATATGTTGAGTAAATAACTTTCGTTTTCAGTGTTCTGTTCTACATTTTTCAACTACTGTGCCAATCGCCGATTTTCGCGCATAAAAATCTAAAACGCAAATCCTGGATAAATCGTTTTTTGTAAATTGTTAAAAATCTGCTCATGGCACTTCAACCCTGGAGGAAAGGGTTCGTAACCCGGATAGAGAATGAAACCTACAATACACGCAGGTTTTGGATCCAAATACCAGAGGTAGAGTCGTTCGATTTTATCCCGGGCCAGTTTGTGACCCTCGATCTGCCCATTCACGAAAAGCCCAATAAAAGGATCAGGAGCTACTCGATCGCCTCGTGGCCCGATGGGACAAATGTGATCGAATTGTTGATTGTTTTACTCGATGGTGGCGCGGGCACCACATATTTATTTAATGAAATAAAAGAGGGATCAGAGTTAACCCTTAGAGGACCACAAGGCGTGTTCACCCTGCCCGACCCGATCGAGAAAGATATTTATCTCATTTGCACCGGAACAGGCATTGCTCCCTTCCGCAGCATGGTGCATCACATACAACGACATAACATCGACCACGGCGATATCTACCTGCTTTTCGGTACGCGGGCAAAGCAGGACCTGCTTTATATGGAAGAAATGAAAAGACTGGAGCAGGAAGTGGACAAGTTCCATTACATACCCACACTATCACGAGAAAAATGGGATGGCTGCTGCGGTTATGTGCATGCGATTTACGAAAACCTTGTACATGAAAAAATGAATGGAAGCGGCGAGTTGCCCCCTTCAAAATTTTATTTATGCGGCTGGAAAAATATGGTTGATGAAGCCAAACAGCGGATTCAGCAATTGGGTTACGACAGGAAGGCCATCCATCATGAATTATACGGATAATTTTCAACCATCCCATGTTTGTTCTGCGTAAAATCCTGCTTTTCTTTTTCCGCCCTCTCGTTTGGATCGTCCTCTTCTTTATACTCGGGTTCGCTCTAAAAAATCGAAAAAGAAGATCGTTTTTCCTCAAGGCCGGTTTTATCAGCCTGCTTTTTTTCTCCAATCCTTTTATCATCAGGGTGATCTCCGGCTGGTATGAACCTGATCCCGTGCACCTGGCCACCGGTACCCAATACAATGCGGGCATCGTCCTAGGCGGTTTTATATCTTATGACCCCAGGGATGCGCGCGGCTACTTTAATCCGGCTGGCGACCGGTTCATTGAAACCGCCCTGCTATACAAGACGGGTCATATCAAAAAGATCATCGTGGCGGCGGGAAATGGATACATTGTGCCAAATGGTTTCAGGGAAGCCGACTTCGTAAAGGAACAATTGATGTTATTGGGGATACCGGCCTCGGATATTTTCACCGACGCCAACTCGCGCAACACCGAAGAAAATGCAGCCAATGCCAAAGCGATCATAGATAGTGCACACATTGCGCCTCCATGGCTTCTGATCTCATCGGCCATGCACCTGCCAAGGGCTGCCGCTATCTTTAAGAAAAAAGGGATCGATGCCACCATCTATCCATGCGACTTTTCGGCTAAGAACAGCGGCAATAACCCCGTGGAAGATTACCTACTCCCATCGGCATCGGCACTGAAGCAATGGGAATTTTTTATCAAGGAAATTGTGGGAAGAATAGCATACAGGGTAACGGGAAAGACATGAAAACGGGCTCCGGAAAACCAGAACCCGCCTAAGTTATGTATAAGCCGGATCAAAAATTATAGCCTACGCTTACACCGCCGGTTGGCTGGATATATCCCCTTGCGATCAACGGCGTGAATCCAATGCGCCAACTGAATCCGCCATTGACCGGCTGACGACGGTACATGAAAGAAGCCGATCCAAAAACGGAAGACCTTTGATCGTTATAGAAATTAAAGATATCAAGCTTGTGCCCTGCAATGGTTACACCCGCACCTACTTCGAATGTATGGGGAGATGTACCCTTTCCAAAAACATAGTTCAGCTGAATGGGAACAGTCACCACCGAGGTGGGATTTTCATAGCCGGTATACGGATCGGGGTTGGATTGAATATATCCCGAAACAAAACCGAGACCTATGCGGCCACCCCACCCAAGTCGGGAAGGCTTGAAGCGCGTATCGATATTCGCTGAAAAAAGAATACCCACACCGCCCAATTCAGCAAAGAAGGATGTGCGGCCGTCTACATCGCCGCCGCTTTCGTTTGCCTGGGCAAAACAAGTAGAGAACAAAAGGACCAGTGCCAGTGTAAAGAGACAAGGTTTCATAAAGCTGTTTTAGTTTGATGATTGACAACAAAGAAATAAAAGCGCTGCAGAAGGAATTGTTAATTCAGCGAACGGCTGACAATATTTTTTATTTCCGCAATCGGGATCCTTTCCTGCTGCATCGAATCCCTCTGGCGGATCGTAACAGTGTGGTCTTCCTTCGATTGGTGGTCGATGGTAATGCAGAAAGGAGTACCGATGGCATCCATTCTCCTGTATCTTTTGCCAATCGTATCTTTTTCTTCGTAGAAGCATTTAAATCCTGACTTGCATTCCTCCATAATAGACCTTGCGATCTCAGGGAGCCCATCCTTTTTGACAAGCGGCAATATCGCAAGTTTGACCGGGGCCAGCCTGGGAGGCAGCTTGAGCACGACCCGGCTGTCTTTTTTATCCGCCGTGCTGAGGTCTTCTTCCAGATATGCTTCGCTTAAAACCATCATCACGGTGCGGTCCACGCCTATCGAGGTCTCGATCACGTAAGGAATATAATTGCCGTAAGGCTTGCCATTTTCATCGAGGTCATTATCGAAATACTGCATTTTCTTTTTGCTGTATTCCTGGTGCCTTTTCAGATCAAAATCCGTTCTTGAATGAATGCCTTCCACTTCCTTAAAGCCAATAGGAAAATTGTATTCGATATCGCAGGCCGCATCGGCATAATGGGCAAGTTTCACATGATCGTGAAAACGGTATTGCGATGAAGGAATGCCGAGGCCGAGATGCCATTTCATGCGTTCTGCCTTCCAGTATTCGTACCATTGCATCTGCGTACCGGGACGAATAAAGAACTGCATTTCCATTTGCTCGAATTCGCGCATCCTGAATATGAACTGCCTTGCAACGATCTCGTTACGAAAGGCCTTTCCGATTTGTGCAATGCCGAAGGGGATCTTCATTCTGCCCGATTTCTGAACATTGAGGAAATTGACAAAAATTCCCTGGGCAGTTTCCGGCCTCAGGTAAATGGTATTGTCTTCCTCCGATGATACGGCACCGAATTCGGTTGAGAACATCAGGTTGAACTCGCGCACATCGGTCCAATTACCGGTTCCGCTCACCGAACAAAGGATCTTATTATTCTCGATCAGTTTTTTTAGTCCGGCAAAATCATTTGCAGCGAGCAGCGTATCCATTTCTTTCAGAAGGATGTCTGCCTGATCTGCATGACCCGCCTTTTCCAATTCGTCTGCTTTGGCCTCAATCAAATGATCGACGCGATACCGTTTGTTACTGTCTCTGTTGTCGATCATAGGATCACTGAAATTATCCACGTGGCCACTCGCTTTCCACGTTGTGGGATGCATGAAAATGGCGGCATCGATGCCCACAATGTTCTCATACATCTGCGTCATACTTTTCCACCAATAGTCCTTGATATTTTTTTTGAGCTCACTGCCCCATTGGCCATAATCATATACAGCGCCCAGGCCGTCATAGATCTCACTGGAGGGAAAAATAAATCCATACTCTTTGCAATGCGAAAT
>DATMHB010000315.1:0-2912 GCA_035555175.1 Flavisolibacter sp.
CTTGAAGCGCGCAGAACCAAAAACCGTTATGCACGGGCCTACAAAATGGAGACAACGAAAGCCCATTAAAAATTGTCTGAAGACACCCCAGGCGAATGACAGTTCGTAAGTTCTGCTTTTAGGGCCATCGAGATAAACATGCTCCTTGGCAGGAATGATGGGATCTTGCTTTTCCTTTTTGGGCGGAGTTGATGTTTTTGTGGGTATCGATGAAGCCTTGGCCATAGTGATAAGTCAATAAAAATAAAACAAAACGACTGGGCACCATACAAAATTTACGTTGGCAGATGTAAACACAAAGTAATCGATGGCCTCGCAAACACGATAAGACACCGAAGACACCGGGAATTTAGAAAGCTTTCCCCGAACAAAAGCGACAAAAGGCAAAGGCCAAGCCTTCCACAGGGAGGGCTCTATCCAACATTTGGATGTAGCATTTAAAATTAGAATGACCGGCTCCTTACATTTGTTACATGAAAATTATCAGCTACAATGTCAATGGCATCAGGGCTGCTATTAAGAAAGGCTTTCTCGATTGGCTGAAAGATCATCCGGCAGACGTGGTCTGCATACAGGAGAACAAGGCGCAGCAAAGCGATGTTGAATCGAAGCAATTCAATGACCTGGGCTACCACGATCATTGGTTCTGCGCGCAGAAAAAAGGCTATAGCGGGGTTACGGTTTTCACGAAAATTAAGCCTGATAATGTGGAGTGCGGCACCGGCCACAAAGTAAGCGATGATGAAGGAAGGGTAATGCAACTCGACTTTGGCAACATACGGCTGATCAACGCTTATTTCCCTTCCGGCACCACGGGTGACGAACGGCAATCGTACAAGTATCAATGGCTTGATGAATTCTATACTTACGTACAGGAGCTGAGAAAAAAACGTCCGAATATCATTCTCTGCGGTGATTACAACATTGCCCATAAAGAAATTGATATACACAATCCGTCAGGCAATAAGAATACATCAGGATTCTTACCGGAAGAACGTTCCTGGATGGACAAATTCTACAGCAACGGCTGGATTGACAGCTTTCGTCATTTTCATCCTGAGCCACACCGGTACAGCTGGTGGAGTCAGCGCTTTCCAAGCGTAAGGCTCGCGAACAAAGGCTGGCGCATCGATTATATCAGCGTAACCGAGCCTCTGAAACCGCATCTGAAAGACGCCGAGATCTTTCCGGACATCAAACACAGCGATCACTGTCCGGTCTATCTTGATATCGCAACATAAAGGAAAAAAAATCGATGGCTTATTCCAACCAGTCCCCCAACGAATCGCCACTTCATGACCGGGAATCAGTCGGCATCATTTACAATATTACTGTCAAAGTGGAACAGCACATCGCAGATGAATGGCTACTATGGCTGCTCAATGAACACATACCGGACATCATGCGTACGGGTTGCTTCGTTGATTTCAGAGTCGTTCGATTATTGGACATTGATGACAGCGAAGGGCCCACTTATGCAATTCAATATCAAGCGATTTCAAAAGCGGACTATAATCGCTACACCGAATTGCATGCAGCTGAAATGCGTAAAAAATCTTTTGCAAAATGGGGTGAACAATTTATCGCATTCAGAAGTCTGATGGAAGTTGTGAAATAGATGTGTAGAAATTTTTGAAGAAAAATTTTTATCCACTTTTTGTTGCACTCTCCCCGAAAACCCTTACTGCGCCTGAATTTCAGGGCACGAGTGCTGAAATAAGCCATGGGCAAGGATTCCAGGCGAAAGCCGGTAAACGCTGAAGGAGATATTAAAATAAATTTCTCTCAAAACCCTTGTCACACGTGGATTTTAGCCTGCAAGACCATTTGCGGTGGGTACGAAAATTATTTTGCCGCAATGAAAAAGCTTCTAAATTTGTTCCACTCAAACTTTTTAAACAATCAACTATGAACAAGGCTGAATTGATCAACAAGATCGCTGACGATGCTGGTGTTACAAAAACCCAAGCCAACGCTGCTTTAGATTCTTTTGTAGAAGCTGTAACCAAAACATTGAAAGGTGGTGGCAAGGTGACCCTCGTAGGTTTCGGAACTTTTTCTGTATCTAAGCGCGCTGCACGTAACGGCCGTAACCCTCAGACTGGTGAAGTAATTAAGATCAAAGCAAGGAAAGTTGCACGCTTTAAAGCCGGCAAGGAACTTTCTGCTAAATTGTAATTGCTTACAAAAACTTTTTGAAGCCCTGGCCAAAAACGCCGGGCTTTTTATTTTTAATCGCAAAGTCAGAGACAGAGAAAGCAAACAGGACGCGAAATGTAAACAGAAAAAGAGAGGGAGAATAGTGCGGAGAGCAGCGAGCCCAGTAACAGAGCGACAGCGAATGACGGAAGTATGCCCCGCGCTTTGTTCGGCCGCTGCGCGATGACCTTTTAATTCTTATCTCTTTTTTTCGGCTTTACGCGAAACCGTGCCGACTCTCAGTTGCGTAATTTTCCCGACATTTGTGCCACAAAAAAATCAATCATGGGTAGAGGTGATAAAAAAAC
This sequence comes from Flavisolibacter sp., assembly GCA_035555175.1. GTDB lineage: Bacteria > Bacteroidota > Bacteroidia > Chitinophagales > Chitinophagaceae > Flavisolibacter. The sequence goes on from DATMHB010000315.1 coordinate 2,508, forward strand.
CAAGAAGGGAAAAATTTTTAAAGGTTCTTTCGGCAAATCCAGACCTGCCGGTGCAAAAAAGATCACGGGCAAACAACCTCCTCCGAAAAAAGAAGCTTAGTCTTAATGCTCAATATTCAGTGCCTGCGTTGACGACTGAATGTTGGGCATTCTTTATGGGGCTAGCCGCTCGATCTTCCAACCGCCTTCTACGCTGCGTGTATATTGTATGCGATCATGAAGCCGGCTTGGTCTTCCCTGCCAGAATTCGATGATCACAGGTTGCACGTAATAGCCGCCCCAGTGCTCTGGACGTCCCGGATTTTTTTCTTTGAATACTTTAGAGAATTTTAGATATTCTTCGTCGAGCCAGTCGCGGCCTTCGATCACCTGGCTTTGCGGTGAAGCCCACGCACCTATCTGGCT
>DATMHB010000316.1:0-7789 GCA_035555175.1 Flavisolibacter sp.
CCGCCTCCAAATATCCTGATATGTCCGCAGCCGTTTTCTTCGAGAAGGTCTTTCATGTATTTGAAGAATTCTACATGCCCCCCCTGGTAAGAAGTGATGGCAATGCCCTGGGCATCTTCCTCGATCGCACATTCAACAATTTCGGCAACGCTGCGATTGTGGCCGAGGTGAATGATTTCCGCGCCCTTGCTTTGAAGGATGCGGCGCATGATGTTGATGGCGGCGTCGTGCCCATCGAACAGCGATGCTGCAGTAACGATACGGATTTTGTTGCTCGGTTGATAATTCATATAATGCAAATCGTCAACAAATTTAGCCAAAATGCGCTGCGAATAAAGGCCAAGCGGGCAGACGCAATAATTTTAAATTTTAAATGCTGAACAGAGGGTTAAGGATGGCTGCGCGTTAAGAGACAGCGGCAAACAACAATAGGGCTCGTGCTTTGGGTTGGTTTTGAGTTTTGAATTTGAATTTCCCTCATCTGTCTGCCTATATTTGCGCCGAAATACAGCATCATGAACCAGAAATTTGTTGCAAGACTGCAGGCTGAAATTAAAGAGATCAAAAATTCGGGCCTTTACAAAAATGAAAGAGTGATCACGTCGCCTCAAGGCGCAGAGATCACGGTGAATGGAAAGCAGGTCTTGAACTTTTGCGCCAACAATTACCTCGGACTTTCCTCGCATCCCGAGACCATTAAGGCGGCACATCGCTATATCGATTCACACGGATATGGCATGAGTTCGGTAAGGTTTATCTGCGGCACTCAGGACATCCATAAAGAACTCGAAAGAAAACTTGCGCAGTTTCTCGGCACCGAGGACACCATCCTGTATGTAGCCGCCTTCGACGCTAACGGCGGCATCTTCGAACCCCTCTTCAACGAACAGGATGCCATCATTTCTGATGCGCTCAATCACGCATCCATCATCGATGGCGTTCGGCTTTGCAAAGCCCAGCGTTTCCGCTATGAGCATAATAACATGCAGGACCTCGAAGCCAGACTGAAACAAGCGTCAGCCCTTCGCAGCCGCATCATTGTTACCGATGGCGTATTCAGTATGGATGGCACCATTGCGCAGCTGGATGTGATCTGCGACCTCGCTGATAAATACGATGCTATCGTAATGGTGGATGAAAGTCACGCATCCGGCTTCATGGGCAAGACCGGACGCGGCACTCACGAATACCGAGGTGTGATGGGAAGGATCGATATCATCACGGGCACACTGGGCAAAGCCCTTGGCGGCGCCAGTGGAGGATTTACCAGCGGAAGAAAAGAGATCATCGAGTTGCTGAGGCAGCGTAGCCGCCCTTATTTATTCTCCAACACACTGGCTCCTTCCATTACCGGCGCCAGCATTGCCGTGCTTGACCTGTTGAGTGAAACCACTGCATTAAGGGATAAGCTCGAAAAAAATACAAACCATTTCCGCTCGAAGATGACAGCGGCAGGATTCGATATCAAAAAAGGGGAACATCCAATCGTTCCCATAATGCTGTATGATTCCGTGCTGGCTGCAAAGTTTGCGGATACCTTGTTGCAGGAAGGTATTTATGTGATCGGCTTCTTCTTCCCTGTTGTCCCGAAAGGGCAGGCAAGGATCAGGGTGCAGATCAGTGCAGCCCATGAACAACATCATCTTGACAGGGCTATCGACGCTTTCACGAGAATAGGCAAACAGCTCGGCGTGATCAAATAAGACGGCTCTGCCAGCTTACGAAACTTTCAAATTTAATTTCTCGGCCGCGTTCTTCAGATCATCCGATTTAATATTCCTGCCGGTGAGCACCACCAGGATCCTGTCGTTCGCCAGATAGGTAAACGTTGTTACATTGATCGTCTTATCATAATTCTCGATGGCTTTGCCACCATTGAAGTCGATGGTCTTTGTATATCCATTCTCATTCTCCGCTTCCATGGTCGATTTGGTCCAGTAATTCATGCTGTACCATTCTGCACCGGCCTGACCGGCGCAATCGTATACGACCATCCTGATATCGGTCTTGTTGTTCTTTTCATAATCACCCTGGGCCATTGAGTAACCCATAGCACTATTGAAAGAAAAATTCGTACGCTTTATACCAAGCAGCGTATCGGGCAAAAGTTTTTTCAATTCGTCCATGCTGAGGGGAGACAATTTTTTCAGCTCATCCATCTTCTTTGTCAGCGGATCAACTTCCGTAGCTGCCGCCTTCACAGTGGCTTCAGGTTTCGATGTCTCTTTGTTTGTCCCTTTACATGCGAACAGGACCACAGTTAAAAAAAGTACAAGCACAAGTTGTTTCATATATAAGATTTTGGTGGATAACTACTTATTCACGGCTTTTAAATTTACCTTTTATAAATAGCATTGTCAATGGTCAGGGCCATAAACTTCGGGTCAGGCCTGCATGCACAGGTAGTTTTACGAGCGGCATCAAGTGGATCTGCGCATTTTTTGTCCCCATCCCGAGCATGCGCAATAAAATTTGAGAGCCTTCCGTTTCACCGCAGCCTCATGCAGGCAAACCCGTAAAGCCCGCTTATGAAAAAAATAATCATGTTCTTCTGTCTCATCGTGGTGATGGTCGGTATCGCTTCCTGCTCTTCTGTGAAAAAGGATTGTCAGGGCAACAAACACTATCGCCTGAAAAATGGCATCTACCTTTAAGTGATGTTGAAGGAACGCGAACGTTCATTATCCTTCCTGCAATTACCTTTGCGAAAATTTCAACCAGCATGCTCCGGATCTTTTCGCTAGCCTTTTTTGCCGTTTGCCTTTTGCGCTGTTCACCCAATAATGTGAAGACCGATCCTTCGCTGGGAAAATTTTTCGTGGATAACAAGGCAGAAGGCTGCTTTGCACTTTTAAATAATGGAACGGGTGAATTTACCATTTACAATCTCGAGCGCTACCGCGACAGCAGTTTTTTACCCGCCTCTACCTTCAAGATCGTTAATGCACTGATCGGGCTTCAGACGGGCGTCATTTCCAACGACAGCATGATCATTAAATGGGATGGTATAGTGCGCGACCGGGCTGAATGGAACCGCGACCTTTCCATGTATCAGGCATTTAGGGTTTCCGCCGTACCTTATTTTCAGGAAGTAGCCCGAAGGATCGGAAAGGATACGATGCAGTTCTGGCTCGATTCCATTTCCTATGGCACAAAAAAAATTATCGGACCTATCGATAGCTTCTGGTTGAACAATAGTCTTAAGATCACCCCCGATGAAGAATTAGGACTGGTGAAAAAACTCTATTTCAATCAGCTGCCATTCTTCAGGATCAACCAGGAAATCGTAAGAAAAGCGATGTTGTTTGAAGACAGGCCTGAATATAAATTAAGTTATAAGACAGGCTGGGGCACGAAGGAAAATGGTCACCAGCTTGGTTGGGTCGTTGGCTATATTGAAGAAAACCGCCATCCCTATTTTTTTGTTCTGAACCTGGAGTCGGCGGATAAGAATTTTGATATGCTGGACGTCCGCATGAAGATATTAAAGGGCATCCTGAACAAGTTGGGATTCATGCAGGGGAAGAAATGATTTTAAATGGTGATGTTGAATGCCAATTGTTGAATGTTGAAATATAGTGTAGCATGATTCGGGTTTGCCATCCGTCTTTTGAATTTCGTGCGGCAAAGGCGGGACGAATTTTGACTTCTGCCCTGTAGTTGTAATTTAGCATACTCTTTGCCCTTCATTACAAACCGATCTATTTGAACTACCAATTTCAATATCCGCAAGCGTTTTGGCTCCTCCTTTTGATCCCCTTTTTCCTTCTCCTTTACTTTCTCAACCGGCAATGGAAAAAAAGGATGATCCGGAAAACAGGCGATCCTGACTTGATACACTCGCTTTACCCCGACCATTCACCCATCAGAACAACTTTCAAAATTGTGATGATGGCCATCGCTTTCGGCTGCGGCTGTATCGCACTGGCCAACCCGCGAAAGCCCGATGAAAGTTCGGCTGAAGCAAGAAAGGGAATCGACATTGTCATTGCCCTCGACGTCAGCAATAGCATGAAGGCAAAGGATATTGAACCCGATCGACTTTCGCGAGCCAAGCAATTTATTTCGCGCCTGATCGACAATCTGCAGGATGACCGGCTTGGACTTGTGGTATTTGCGGGTAATGCCTATGTGCAAATGCCACTGAGCTTTGATAGAGAGGCAGCGAGAATGTATACAGCTGCGGCAAATCCGGCCATGGTCACGTCGCAAGGCACCAGCATTGGGGATGCATTCCAGAAATGCGATATCCTCTTCGGCGACGAAGCCACAAGGTTCAGATCAATTATACTGATAACAGATGGAGAAACCCATGATGAAGATGCCCTGAAGGACGCAAAAGAGCTTGCAGCAAAAGGTGTCATGATCAATACCGTCGGCATCGGATCAGCCCAGGGATCGACCATCATTGATTCTGCGGGCAATCCAAAAAGAGATGCATCGGGACAGGTGGTTGTTTCAAAGCTGAATGAAGAGATCCTTCAACAGATCGCTGCCACAACCAATGGCAGGTATATCCATCTTCAGAGCGCCGATGCAGCCGTTGCTGAAGTGATGGGTCAGTATACGCACATTGAAAAAAAAGCGCTGGGCGACAGCTCGCTGTATACGTACAAAACTTACTATGCCTGGCTTGCCCTGCCAATGTTGTTGCTGTTGCTTTCAGAATTATTCCTCCCCGACCGCAAAAAAATAAAGAAATGAAAACGATCGTACTGGTCTTTACCGTGCTCACTTACTGCACCACTGTGCATGCGCAGGCCAACTCGCGCATTCTCCAGGGCAACCAGTACTACAGGCAATCGCAATTCGACATGGCTGAAGCGGAGTACCGAAAGGCATTGGAAGCAGAGCCTTCTAATACAACAGCGCAATTCAACCTCGCCAATGCCCTTCAAAAACAAAAAAAGTTCGACGAGGCCGTGAAGGTGCTTGGCGCGCTTGCGGCTACCAGTACGGATAAAAGTTTCAGGTCCATTGTCTGGTATAACCAGGGGGTCGCCTACACCAAGCTGAAAAACTTGGAAGAAAGTATAGAGGCTTATAAAAAATCGCTTCGCCTCAACCCCGACGATCAGCAGGCAAGGGAAAACCTGGAGAAGGCATTGCTTGAATTAAAAAAGAAGCAGCAACAGCAGAAGGACCAGCAAAAAAAGCAGGATCCTAAAATGAGCGAGAAAGAAGCAGAACAAAAATTAAAGATGCTTCAGCAAAAAGAGCGGGAACTGCAGCAGCGCCAGCAAAACAAGAAACAGCAGGGCGCAGGTCAGGCGCAGGACTGGTAAGCAGCTTTAACTTTATCGGTGTTTGTTTGTTAGCCAAACATCGGCAATTTTGCATTGCTGACGATGACCATCATCAGGAGATTCCTTAAGGAGATGCTTATGCAGTTATACACGGAGAGTTTAACAGAATACAGGCGCCTGCGCACAAGGGAGGTGAGGATCGGCGACCTTTTGCTTGGAAACCCCGGAAACGGTCAAGGCCACCCGATCCGTGTACAAACCATGACCACAACCGATACAATGGATACGGCTGCAACGGTAGCTCAAACGATCCGCTGCATTGAGGCTGGTGCGGAACTCGTTCGCATTACGGCACCTTCGAAAAGAGAAGCCGAAAACCTGCTGCTCATAAAAAATGAATTGCGCAGACAGGGTTATACTACCCCACTTGTTGCCGATATTCATTTCACTCCCAATGCGGCTGAAATTGCAGCACGTATTGTAGAAAAAGTAAGGGTGAACCCGGGCAACTATGTTGACAAGAAAAAATTCGAGCTCATCGATTATACCGATGCAGACTATGCAGAAGAGATCGAGAGGATCAGGGAACGATTCACACCGCTTGTAAGGATCTGCAAAGAATACGGCACTGCCATGCGCATCGGCACCAATCACGGTTCACTGAGCGACCGTATCATGAGCAGGTATGGCGATACACCCATGGGCATGGTGGAAAGCGCGATGGAATTCCTGCGGATCGCAAGGAATGAAAGCTATCACAATATTGTGCTCAGCATGAAGAGTTCGAATCCTCAGGTAATGGTGCAGGCCTACAGGCTCCTGGTGAAAACGATGTCTGAAGAATTCGGCGAGAATTATCCGCTTCATCTTGGCGTTACGGAAGCGGGCGATGGAGAGGACGGCAGGATCAAGAGCGCGATCGGCATAGGTACGCTCCTCGAAGACGGACTGGGAGATACGATCCGCGTATCACTCACTGAAGATCCCGAGCTGGAGATCCCTGTTTGCAAAGACATAGTGAAACGGTACACGGGACTAGCGAGGAATGGCAGCACAAGTGCGTCACAACAGGTTGTACTCATTCCACAGGTGTCAAGATTGCCATACAGTCCGTTTGAATACAGCAGAAGAACAAGTTTCGCTATTGGCAATATCGGCGGCCACCAGGTTCCGGTTGTCGTAGCCGATCTAAGCAAGCTGGAGAAGATCGAGCCCGGCCATTTGCAGCGTATCGGTTATACTTACGATGAAGCAACCGACAAATGGGCGATCGCAGATACAGCAGCCGACTACATGTTTACGGGACACCATGTCCCCGATTTTGCATTGCCCGGAACACTAAGGGTCATAGTGTACCCGGCTACATGGCTAACCATTGAACAGGCCGGCGCAGCACATACGGAAGGAAAATACTTTCCGATTTTCGATCACACAGGCTTCGCGAAAAGCACTCAAAAAAATAAGGACATCAACTTCGTCATGATGGATTGCTTCAACGAACAATCACCCCTTCATGAATTCGACTTATCCGAATCGTTGCGCAATGATCCATCGGTGGTGCTTTGCCTCAGCAGCCAGAACCGTCTGCCGGTGATGGCTGTCCGAAGAATGTTTGCCTACCTCATGCAACAGAGCGTCAGCAATCCTGTTGTTCTTATCGTGGATAGCGAATGGAAGACAACGGACGAGCACCTTGTCCATTTTGCTACGGAAGCGGGTGCGCTTCTCCTCGATGGTATGGGCGACGGCGTTTGTTTTGGAATGAGCGCTGAAAGCTACAGGCTGCAGGAGAAGAGCTACGGTCAGGTAAGCGGCCGCAATTATCTTCAGTCGAAATCGGTTGAACAATTTATCAACAACACCGCATTCAGCATTCTCCAGGCAACAAGAACCAGGATCTCTAAAACTGAATACATCAGTTGCCCCAGCTGCGGCAGAACACTTTTCGATTTGCAGGAAACGACCGCGCGCATCCGCGCAGTGACCAATCATTTAAAAGGTGTGAAGATCGCTATCATGGGCTGTATCGTGAATGGCCCCGGCGAAATGGCTGATGCCGACTTTGGCTATGTCGGGAGCGGCCCCGGTAAGATCACACTTTACAAGGGGAAAGAAGTTGTGAAGCGCAATGTTCCGAGCGAGATTGCGGTTGAGGAACTCGTTAATCTGCTGAAAGAAAATGGCGCGTGGGTTGAGACCGGTGAAGCCGCCATGACGACACAATAGCCGAAGTTTTTCCATTACCTGAATTTTTGAGCAGCATCAAATAGGGTGCATCGCTCTTTGTGCATAATTTTGACCCTTATCGAAACCACTCACCCTCATGCAGACAGATTTTCTGGTTATTGGTTCAGGCATCGCAGGACTTACTTATGCATTAAAGCTCGCGCGGCATTATCCCGAAAGACAGGTCACTATCATCACCAAGGCCACGCCGGATGAAACCAACACAAAATATGCTCAGGGCGGCATTGCCGTTGTGAATGATCTGGAGAATGATAGTTTCGAAAAGCATATAGAGGACACGCTCATCGCGGGCGACG
>DATMHB010000317.1:0-2536 GCA_035555175.1 Flavisolibacter sp.
TGCCTTCCGGGCCCAGATGGTTATAAACCACGTCGAGCACCACCGCTATTCCTTTTTTGTGGCAGGCATCTACAAGTTTTTGTAATCCTTCAGCCGCGCCGTAACTGTGCTGCACGGCAAATGGATATACGCCATCATAACCCCAGTTGCGGCTGCCTGCGAACTGCGCTACCGGCATGATCTCGATCGCATTCACACCAAGGTTGACCAGGTGACCGAGCTTTTCTTCGATGGCCGCGAATGTTCCTTCAGGTGTAAAGGTTCCGGTATGGAGCTCATAAAAAATGTAGTCTTCGAGGCGGTGGTTGTTCCAGCCATGATCACTCCACGCAAATTTTTTCAGGTCAAGCGTCTTTGAGCGTCCATGAACACCCTCAGGCTGTGAGAGGGAAGCCGGATCCGGCAATTCCTTTTCGTCATCGACCAAAAATTTATACAACTCCCCCGGTGCGATCTCCGTTGAATAAGTGCGCCAATAGCCGAACTCATTTTTTTCCAGTGGCAATTTCTTGTTGTGTATGCAGAGCTCCAATTTTTTTACTTGCGGCGCCCACACCACTACTTCTGCCTCACCTTCACCAAGGAAGTTGATCCCAACTCCTCTTTTCCTGACGTCTATCGCATTCATATCACGAATGTTTGAATACAACCACCGAACGGCCTTTGATATTCACGATATCGCCGGCACCGTAAACCTCTCCGTTTTCTTCTACGCAATTTTCTTCCGTATCCAATACTCTTGTCCATTCTTCGCCATACTTTTCGGATGGCAGCTTATAGTCAAGCGCATCGTGATACGCATTAAACACCACATAAAAATCGTCATCCAAAATTTTTTGTCCCTTGGGATCCAGTGATCTAAGGCCGTGCCCATTCAAATAAACCGCCAGCGATTTTGCAAAATCGTTGCTCCAGTTTTCCTCTGTCATTTCTGTTCCTTCCGGAAGGAACCAGGCAATATCTTCAATGCCTACCCCCTTGATAGGATGACCCTGGAACCAACGGCGGCGGGAAAAAACGGGATGATGCTTATACAACGCAATGAGATTTTTCGTAAATGCCAACAGATCCCGGTCTGCAGTTTCCCAATTGATCCACGAAACTTCATTATCCTGGCAATAAGCGTTGTTATTTCCCCGCTGGGTCCTGCTGAGTTCATCACCTGCCACGAGCATGGGCACCCCCTGGGAAAGAAACAGTGTTGTCAAAAGATTGCGTTTCTGCTTCTGTCGTAGCGCGAGCACCTCCTTATCGTCCGTGTCTCCTTCAACACCGCAGTTCCATGAGCGGTTGGTCGATTCACCGTCATTGTTATCCTCACCATTGGCTTCATTGTGTTTCTCATTGTACGACACCAGGTCGTTCAGTGTGAAGCCATCGTGTGCAGTAACAAAATTGATGCTGGCTGTTGGCCGGCGGTAATCGTCTTTGTACAGGTCGGGACTACCGGTGAAGCGCAGGGCAAATTCGCCGAGCATGCTGTCTGCTCCGCGCCAGTAATCGCGTATGCAATCGCGATATTTTCCGTTCCATTCGGCCCAGCCGGGAGGAAATTTTCCGACTTGGTATCCGCCCTCGCCTATATCCCATGGTTCTGCGATCAGCTTTACCTGCGAGATGACGGGATCCTGGTGAATGATGTCGAAAAAAGAACTCAGGCGATCCACCTCATGCAGTTCCCGCGCAAGCGTTGCGGCCAGGTCGAAGCGGAAACCATCTACGTGCATTTCGAGTATCCAGTACCGAAGGCTGTCCATGATGAGCCGCAGAACACTCGGCAGCTGTGCATTGAGCGTGTTGACTGTGCCTGTATAATCCATACAGTAACGACGGTCTTCGGTGAGGCGGTAATAGGCGGCGTTGTCAATTCCACGGAAGGAAATAGTCGGCCCCATATGGTTGCCCTCGCCCGTGTGGTTGTACACAACGTCAAGGATCACTTCAATACCGGCCTTGTGCAATTCCTTCACCATGTTCTTGAATTCAGTCACCTGCTCACCGCGGATCCCATTGCTTGCATAGCGCACATCGGGCGCAAAAAATCCAATGGTATTGTAGCCCCAGTAATTGGTGAGTCCTTTTTCTTCAAGGTGACGGTCGGTTATAAAATAATGGATCGGCATGAGCTCAATGGCGGTAATGCCAAGTTCTTTCAAATAGCTGATGGTTACAGGATGCGCGATGGCGGCATAAGTGCCTCTTATGGATTCGGGTATTTGGGGATGCAATATCGTGAGGCCCTTGACGTGGGCTTCATAAATAATACTTTGATGGTAGGGTATATTCAAACGCCTGTCGTCGCCCCAATCGAAATGCGGGTCGATCACCACTGATTTAGGAACAAAAGGCGCGCTGTCTACATCACTGAAGCTCAGGTCTGCATCGGGGTGGCCGACTTCATAACCGAATAAGGCGTCATTCCATGCAATCGTGCCGGCGATGGCCTTGGCATAAGGATCGATGACCAGTTTATTGGGATTGAAACGATGTCCATTTTCGGGCTCGTATGGTCCATACACCCTGTATCCATACAATT
>DATMHB010000318.1:0-5992 GCA_035555175.1 Flavisolibacter sp.
CAGTCCTGATTGCGGATGAGTTAGACAGGGCGCAGGTGATTGCGAGAAGCGATTGGACAATTGCGAACAGGAGATCTGCAAAATATGCCAGGATAATCTGAAGACCGAGACACCGAAACTCCCCAGGTCGTCGGCAGCATAGAACCCTCTTCTTAAAATTTAAATCAAAACAAATGGCAAATACATTCACAGAATACGAAATAGTTCCAATAGACAACTGGACGGAATATTCGCAGGGGGACAGGAGGGTGGATTTGAAGAAATGCTGTATGCACGAAAACCCCGATGATCAAAAATGTTGTGATTGCTGTTACGACGAATGGAGCAACCAGCTGAATGAAAAGCAAAAAGAATACGGCACGCTCGTGGAGAACGCCGCGCAGGCGCAGGCAAGCCTCATCTTTTACAAGGGCCGCCGCGATGGTTTGAAAAAATGGCTGGACGACCTTACGCAGCTGGAAGACTACACCGCTGACATATGCGACCAGTTTGATCTGATCATTTCGCAGGTAGACAAGATCTGCTACAGTGCCGGGAACACGGTGAAGGCAGTTGAGATCCTGTTTTGCATGGTCAGGGATTTCTATTCCCAGATAGACGAGGTCAAAAAATATTATGAAGCCGTGATGAGCTGCATCAAAAAGCTCAACAGCTCTGTGCTGGGCTCTGGAGGTGTGATCAAATGCCTTGAAATGTATTACGAAAAGCTGGACGCAGTGATCAAGACAAGGGAAGACCTGGTAAAGCAGGTGATGGAAGCGATCCGGCTGGCCAATATGTTGAGGCAGGATGTATGCAGCCCGTTCGGTTTGTCTTATATCTTCCAGGAATGGCAGTATATTTTGAAGTGCAATGTCAGCGACAGCAGTTATGTCGACGACAAGTCACAGGGATCCTGCAGCGATATCGACGACAAATGCATTATTTATCCTCAGCTTACTTTCCCAATAGGGAAATCCAAATATAAATCCTGGGTTCAGACAAGATTTACGGATGATGATAAGGCCGCGAAAGACGCAGCTGCCCTTTATCTGTCCGAAAGCAAAAAGAAAGAAGCCATCAGCGCTTCCATCAATAGCCTGAAAGAAGCGGTCAGCGCCGTTGATCCGAAGGAGCGCTGTAAATAATCTTAAAAAATCTAAATAACATATCATGGCAGATAATTTTAAATACCCTGTTCCGAAGTTTCACTTTGAAGTGAGCTGGGGTGGAACCCGGATGGGATTCACCGAAGTAACCGGTCTTGATTTTGAAACAGAAGTAATTGAATACAGGGAGGGAAACAATCCAACATATAACAAGCACAAACAGCCTGGTCTTACCAAATACAGCAATGTTACACTGAAGCGGGGCACCGTGCTGGAAGACTTCGAGTTCTTCAAGTTGTGGCGCGAAACCGCAAAATTCCAGGAAAGCAATAAGATCAAAAAAGTTTTCAGGAGAGACATTACGATCAAGCTGCTGAACGAAGAGCACAAGCCGATCATCACATGGACGCTGGAGAACGCATGGCCCAGCAAAGTTCAGTCGACCGATCTGAAGGCCGATGGTAATGAAGTGGCCATAGAGACGATGGAATTGGTTCATGAAGGATTGAAGATCGTAGAAGCGAACTAATATGGCCACCAGCACACCAGAAAGCTTTTATCAGACAGTCAATTTTCACTTCAGCGTGGAATTCAGCACGCTGCCGAGCGAAAGCATTGATGTCCGTTTCCAGTCCGTGATGGGGCTTGATTCCAGCATCGATACCGAATCGATAAAGGAAGGAGGTGAGAACCGGTTTGAACACGTGATTCCCGTGAGGCGGAAATACGGGCCTTTGACCCTGAAAAGGGGACTGCTCACAGCCAATCAGTCGAAGCTCACCGCCTGGCTCAAAAAAGCTTTCGACGATGAAGTGATCGACGTGATACCTTCTGCCACCATTGTGCTGCTGGGAGAAGACCATAAGCCGGTCATGAAGTGGACGATCAACAATGTTTGGCCAAGGAGCTGGAAGCTGGGCGAGCTGAATGCAGAACGGGGTGAAGTATTGATCGAAACGCTTGAATTGAATTACAACAGACTCCTTTTTCAAAACCCCTGAACATGGCGATCGAAGTACGCGAATTGATCATCAGAGCGAGCATAGGCAAAGAGGAAAACCCTGCCGTGTCACCGGCAAAAGAAAAAGGCAATGAAGACCCTTCGCAGGAGATCATCAGGCAGTGTGTTGAAAAAGTACTTGAAATCATAAAGGAAAAAAATGGCAGATAAAAGTCTTCATAAGATCACGATTTGGTCCTACAAGGACAAAGAGTTCAATACGAAGCTCAGTGAATTCAAAGTGCCCATCAATCCGGAATCGTATGCACAGAACTACAAGATCAACCTGGATACGCAGCAGGGGCATGGGCAGCAGGGAACCGACCCAAAGTACAAATCCACCGACCCTGAACAATTTAAGCTGGATATCATTCTCGACGGCACACGCACAATGGAAGGCTACGATGCATCGCACGACAAAAAGACGGTGAAGCAACAGCTGGAGGATTTTCAGAATTGCGTGTACTATATGCAGGGCGAAATCCATCGCCCGCGATTCCTGAAGATCTTCTGGGGAGAAGAGATCAATTTTCCCTGCGTGTTATCGCAACTGGACATTAACTATACGCTGTTCAATCCCGACGGGTCTCCTTTGCGTGTCAAGATCTCTGCAACATTTTTGAAATACCTGAGCGAGAAAAAACGTGAGGCGGAGCAGAAGAAACATTCTCCCGACCTTACGCATGAAAAGATCGTACGTGCCGGCGACCGCCTCGACCTTTTGACCTACACGATCTACAACGATCCAAAATATTTTCTGCAGGTAGCGGGCATCAATAAGCTGACAACCGTGAGACGGTTGAAAACGGGCAGCAAATTAATTTTTCCTCCATTCAATAAAAATGAAGCCTGATGGCCGATACGCAAATAGAAAATCCTTCCCTGCACGACGTATCAACGTTCAATATTCTTGTTGATGACAAGGAAGTAGATCCTGTATACCAGGTGCTGTATATCTCCATAACCAAGGAGATCAACCGCATTTCTACTGCCAGGATCGTCATCAGGGATGGTGAAGCATCCGAGAAAACATTTGCGATAAGCGAGAAAAATGATTTTGTTCCTGGTAAGAAAATAAAGATCAAGATCGGTCGTGATGGAACGAATAAACAATTCTTCAAGGGGCTGATCACCCGTCATGCCATTAAAATAAAAGAGAACGGCAATGGAGAATTGCACCTTGAATGCCGCGATGAAGCGATCAAAATGTCGATCGGAAGAAAAAGCAAATACTATCAGCAGGTAAAAGACAACCAGGTGTTTGATGAGCTGGCGAGCCGCAATGGTTTGAAGGCCGATCCGGAACAAACATCCCTGAAGCATAAAGAACTGGTGCAGCACCATATTTCAGATTGGGATTTCTTGTTACTGCGCGCCGAAGCCAACGGCATGCTTGTATTAACGGACGACGGCACCGTAAAGGTTTTTAAGCCCAGGTCAAATGCTTCCCCGGTAATGCAGGTAACATTTGGAACGGATATTCTCGACTTCGATGCCGAGATGGAAGCAGCCCCGCAGTATAAGTCAGTGGAAGCAAGTTCATGGGATTACAGCAACCAGCAATTGTTCAAATCGGAGACTTCGTCGGCTTCTTTCAATGAGCCCGGAAATATACCCGGCAGTGATATTGCAGATGCCATAGCACCGGATAAATTTCTATTGCACCATAGCGGCCACAGGCTCGAACAGGAATTGCAGGAATGGGCCAAAGCAACCATGTTGCGCAGCCGCCTCGCTAAGATCCGTGGGCGTGCCAGGTTCCAGGGGTTTGGCGGCGTGAAGCCCGGCGACATGGTAAAGATCGCAGGCGTGGGAGCGAGGTTCAACGGAAATGCATTTGTAACGGCCGTAAAGCACGACATTGGTAATGGCACATGGGACACCAATATCCAGTTCGGTCTTGACCCCGCACGGTATGCGCAAATGCACGACGCTGACATGAACGACTGGCCCACAGGCGGGCTGGTAGGTTGCATTAACGGCTTACAGATCGGAAAGACCGTTCAATTGCAAAATGATCCTGATGGGCAGAATCGCATTCTCGTCAAAATCCCTGTAATTGATAATAATGCACAGGGTATTTGGACAAGAGTCGCAAGCCTGGACGCAGGAAGCGACCGTGGCGCGTTCTTTCTGCCCGAGATCGGCGACGAAGTCATCGTCGGTTTCATCAATGATGATCCGCGTGACGCGGTGGTGCTGGGTATGCTGCACAGCAGCGCCAAGGCTGCTCCCATCAAAGCACAGGATGCCAATCATGAAAAAGGATTTACAACGCGCAGCAAAATGCACATCAGCTTCAACGACCAGACAAAGACGATAAAGATCGACACGCCTGCCGGCAACAGCATTACGCTCGACGAACAGGGAACCAAAATCGAGATCGTGGATCAGAACAAGAATAAGCTGGTGATGGAGCCTTCAGGCATCAAGATGGAAAGTCCTGCCAAGGTGGAGATAAAAGCAGGTACCACCCTCACGCTGAGTGCGGGCACTTCTCTTTCTATCGGCGCGCCGTCGGTGTCTATGAAAGCAGATGCCAGTGTTAGCATAGAAGGAGCTACTGCAAAATTTGCTTCGCAGGGGCCCAATGTAATTTCCGGCTTGCCGGTAAAAATCAATTAAATGAAATGATATGCCTTCAGCTGCCAGACTAACGGATATGCATACCTGCCCTTTGGCATCGCCAAATCCACATGTGGGCGGGCCTGTTACCGGGCCGGGTGCTCCAACGGTATTGATCGGCAACCTGCCGGCAGCGGTAGTTTCCGACCTGTGCATTTGTGCAGGGCCGCCCGACACGATCGTCAAAGGCTCGGTAACGGTGTTGATAGGCGGCAAGCCAGCGGCAAGGCAGGGCGATCTTACCGCGCACGGCGGCGTAATTGTCGGCGGATTTCCCACAGTTCAGATCGGAGGATAATATGCAAGAAAAAAATGTCAAATCGATTCTGGGTACCGGTTGGGCTTTTCCGCCCGCCTTCAATCTGAATACTGGCAGTCCCGAAATGGTGAGCGCCGAAGACGACATCAACCAGAGTCTGAATATTTTGTTGTCAACAAGCCTCGGCGAAAGGGTGATGCAGCCTCAGTACGGGTGCAACCTCCAGGATTATTTGTTCGAGCCGTTGAACGCGTCCGTGATCGGCTTTATTAAGGATCTGGTCACAAATGCCATCATGTTCTACGAACCGCGCATCATCGCTGAAAATATTCAGGTGACGACCGCAGATTCCTTCGACATCATTGAAGGCCGGTTTACCATCCTGGTTGAATATTCAATTCCTGGAACAAATTCCAGGTTCAATTATGTGTATGATTATTACCTGAACGAAGCCCTGAAGGCCGTTTGATCATAGTCATCACATCCAATAATTGTTGATCGTATGGCTAACAGTGTAACGGATAATCAATGCGCCAATCTTTGCGACTGCCTGCTGCATCCCTTCCAGCATGATGGCGGCACAAGCCAGCAGCAGCGTGCAATGGATGAATTGTTGGGCGACGGAGCGAAAATCGACGCAACGAAAACCGCTGATCTGCTCAATTATTTTTCCCAGCTGTCGCGCCATATCAACTACTACGACGCAGCACTCGTGGTCAGCGACTGGACGCCCTTCTTTGAACAGAGCGCTCCGTTTGCATTGGCCTCATTGATAAAATACAATTCGGGCCAGGTTAAAGAAAACTTTGAGCTCTATCAGCTGATGTTTAAGAAAAGGTCCACCAGCTCGGGGCTGCAGTTGGCCCAACTCTTCACTTTCTACAATACCGTTAAAAAGATCAATAGCTGGTATCTCAGGATCAGGGGCACGGACCTTCCCGCAGAACGCGTGTTCGAAAGCGTGATCAAAGATAAATTGCAGGAACCGCTGTGGAGACTCAAGATATTGAACAGCCTCGC
>DATMHB010000319.1:0-9771 GCA_035555175.1 Flavisolibacter sp.
CGTCAGCCATTACCGCTATCCTGTTCAGGCCTTCCGCAACTCATATCATACCCGCTGAAAAATCCCGCACCCTCTTATTCGTCAACACGTGGAAACTTTCGACAATGTTCTTTGCTCTGTGTAAAACCGGTTGAACATCGCCAAACAGAATTTTAAAACATTATTTATGAAAATTATGGTTACGCATGAATTGCGAAACGCGTTAACCTCCCTGAAGCTGCTTCGGGAGAGAATGATGTTGAGTGCTTTTTTACTTTTGCTAACTGCATTATCTCTACAGGCACAAACGATTACCGTAAAAGGTCGCGTTACAAATGAATCAGGCCAGGCTGTTCCAAGTGCTTCCGTTACCGTAAAGGGTACCAGCACTGGTGTGACCACAGCTAATAATGGCGCTTATCAGATTGCTGCGCCATCGGACGGCACACTGGTTTTTTCTTCTGTTGGTTTTGGATCTGTTGAAATCGCCATCAATGGGCGGACTACGGTGAATGCCACGCTGAACACAACGGGCGCCGCAATGGAACAGGTGGTAGTCATTGGTTATGGCACTCAACGGAAAGAGGCTGTTACTGGTTCAGTTGCTTCAATTAATGGCGATGTATTGCGTGAAATACCATCGCCTAATGTGACACAAGCGTTGCAAGGGCGGATAGCCGGGGTGGACATATCGCAGACCTCAACCAGGCCGGGAGCTACCATGCAGATCCGGGTAAGGGGAACAAGGTCGCTCAGTGCCGATAATAATCCCTTGATCGTTCTTGATGGAATACCCTTCTTAGGATCGATAGGAGATATTAACCCGGACGATGTAAAGAGTATTGAAATACTTAAGGACGCATCGGCTACGGCAATCTATGGATCCCGTGGCGCCAATGGCGTTATTCTGATTACAACAGATAAGGGATACAGGAATAGAAGGCCAAAAATCAATTACAGTTCTTATTATGGCATCCAGAAGGTGTTTGCCAAATATCCAATGATGAACGGGGAGCAATTTGCCGCACTGCGTGCCGCAAGGGGACAATACAATAATGGAGCAGACGAAACCAATGGTATAAACACCGATTGGCAGGATTTATTTTACCAGAACGGTGCGGTGTCGGATAACAGCATCAGCCTGTCCGGTGGTTCCGAAACAGGCAATTATAACTTTGGACTGGGCTACTACCTCAACCAGGGGGTAATTCCAACGCAGCAATACAAACGTTATTCATTACGTGGATCGCTTGATCAGCAGGTGGGAAAATACTTCCGTTTTGGGTTTACTACTTATGACAACCAAAATATGAGCGAGGGCAACCAGGTGGGTTTATATAATACTTTGAGCATGTCACCGCTTGCCACTCCATATAATCCTGACGGCTCTTTTAAAAGGATCGTAAGGATGGCAGCAGACGATCAATCTGAGTTTACAAAAGAAGTGGTGGACAGTTTACATGACCACGACCAGTGGGTGAATGAAACCAGGGGCTTTGCTTCATACAATTCCATTTTTGGTGAGGTGAAAGCACCTTTTCTGGATGGATTGAAATACAGGGCGAACCTCGGGCTTGATTATATACAATCCAATAACGGCGCTTATACAGGACAGGGAGTGGGCAGTACCAATGCTGCTTCTTTATCTTCTGCTTCTGTAGATAACAGGTATACTTATCATTGGACTCTTGAAAACCTACTTACATACGACCACACGTTTTCAGGCAAGCATGCTGTGAATGCAGTAGCGCTTTACTCTACTGAGCAAAGCAAATACAACAGGTCAAATATGTCGGCGCAGGATATTCCGGCTGATGCTTTTGAATTTTATAATCTGGGTCAGGCTGCAGGTCAGATCACGGTGGACCCGGCTAATCAGGACTACCAGTTATGGGGCCTGATGTCATGGATGGGCCGTGTGATGTACTCTTACAATAACCGGTATATGATTTCTGCTACCGTACGCTCTGATGCTTCGTCGCGATTAGCCGAAGGTCATAAATGGCATACCTATCCTGCCGTATCAGTGGGATGGAATATAGCGAGTGAATCATTCATGCAGAAGATTCCCTCCATCAATTTGCTGAAACTGAGAGCCGGCTTTGGGCAAACTTCAAACCAGGCAATCAATCCGTACGCTACGCTGGGTCTGTTAAGTACAAGGCCTTACAATTTCGGTCCCACCAATTATGCTACAGGATATTACGTATCCCAACTACCGAATGAGAATTTAGGTTGGGAGTTTTCCAAAACCCTGAACTTCGGGCTCGATTTTGCAGTCCTTAGAAACCGTATATCCGGTACTATAGAGTACTATATAACAAAGACCGAGGACATCCTCCTGAATCTTGGCCTTCCACCAACTTCCGGTGTGAGCGGGTACACAGCAAACATAGGTACAACACAAAACAAGGGATTTGAATTAAGCCTGAACGGTACCATCCTGAACAATAGAAATGGCTGGACCTGGGATGCAGGCATTAACTTCTATACGAACGAAAATAAATTAGTGTCGCTTGCGTCCGGGCAAACGCAGGATATAGGCAATGGCTGGTTTGTTGGGCACAACATCAATTCGATATACGATTACAAAAAAATTGGACTCTGGAACACAGCTAAGGATACTGCAGACAACTATTTAAGTATCCTTGAACCTGGCGGAGCAATTGGTATGATCAGGGTGCTTTATACAGGAGGCTTTGACCCGGTAACCCACAAACCGTTAAGAGCAATTGGCGCAGCCGACAGACAGATCATGGATGTGGATCCGGACTTCCAGGGAGGATTTAATACACGGGTAACTTATAAAGGATTCGACCTTGGTGTTGTTGGTACTTTTAGAAAAGGCGGGCTTCTGATCAGCACAATTCATGGTTCGAATGGCTATTTGAATTTGCTGACCGGCCGTAGAAATAATATCAACGTGGACTATTGGACGCCTACCAATACCAACGCAAAATATCCAAATCCTGCTGGCCCCATCAGCAACGATAATCCCAAATACGCCAGCACGCTCAGCTATTTTGATGGATCGTACATGAAAATACGCACCATCACGCTGGGATATGATTTTAGCCGATCGCTGATCAAAGCTTCCGCTGTCAGGCTGCGTGTTTATGCTACCGTTCAAAATCCATTTGTAATGTTCTCGCCGTACCACACAGAATCGGGGCTGGACCCGGAAACCAACTCTTTCGGTAATGAAAACCAGGCTTCCGGTAGCTACCAAAGGCGCATACTCACTGTAGGTTTTAACACGCCCTCAACAACCAACTACATCGCCGGTATTAATCTATCATTTTAAAACCAGGGAAATGAAAAAAATATTTATGAGATCTGTTGTAGTATCGGTGCTGATGATACTGCTATTTTCAGGATGCAAGAAAATCCTGGAGGAACAGCCCCGCAGTATTTATACACCTGAATTTTTTAAAACCGAAAAAGGGGTCCAGGGTGGCATTACCTCCATGTATGCGCACCTACGGTATTTATTCGGTCAACCGTATTATTATAACTCCTGGGAGACCGGCACCGATGAATATACTTACGGACAAAGTGCGGACGCTAACTTTAAGGATATGGACATGAGTGGTGTTGGCCAGATAACGCCGACCAGTAGCCGCTCCGATGTTTTATGGTCGACCGCATTTTCGAATATTAACACGGCGAGCGGGGTTATTGAAAATGGCGCTGCTGTAGGGGTTTCACCCTCTTTGATAGCTGAAGCCCGGTTCTTCCGCGCTTTTGATTACTTCATGTTAGTGCAAACATTCGGCGGTGTGCCACTTGATTTGGGAGCAGGAGAATTGAAGTTCAATACAACGCCATCCAGGAAATCGGTGCGCAATACCGTCCCCGACGTTTATACCAAAGCGATATTCCCCGACTTTGTGCAGGCGGTCAATGATTTGCCGGTTGCGGCCAGAGTAACCGGTTCAGCCACTAAAACACTTGCTCGCCTTTACCTCGCGAAAGCATACTTGACTTATGCGTGGTGGCTGCAGAACCCGAATAATATTCCTACTTATCCGCAAAGCAACCGCACTGACCCCGGTGGTCACGACGCACCATACTATTTTCAACAGGCCTATAACGTGGCCGTACAAGCCATTGATAATCCCGGTTCCTTTGGTTTGGTGAATACCTTCTATGATCTGCACGTAGGCGGCAATGACCGCAACAAAGAAATGCTGCTGTATGCCGATCACACACAGGAAAGTGCACTGTATAACGGTTCTCCTATCAGCGGTTTTGACGGCGAAATACCAGCTCCCAGGAATACTGCATTCTGGATGGTAAACTGGAATTATACATTGATCAGGAGCGCATCCAATCCAAATGGCACGGGCGCTTTTAGTTCTGTTCAGCGGGAAGCAGCCCAAAGTTTGGGACGCCCGTACACCCGCATGGCCCCGCCGATCGGAGTGTTCTTAAATACTTTTGCGGAAAAGACATTGGATTCGCGGTATGACGGAACTTTTACCACTGTTTACAGGGGCAACTGGCCTAAGGCTTACACGCCACAAAGCTCAGCACCCGCAGTTGTTTACAATGCTAATGACATGCCGGTCAGCCCGGGTCAGCCTATATTGAGCTTTCTTGAATATGATTCACAGGCAGCGGGTATTGTATATTCTGCGGGCGCAAATTTTCCGGGGAAAGCATATAGTAATGTAGGCGCTGGTATGTTGCCGGGGCGGGCAGACTTTGTTATCGCCCCAAGTGGAATCAGCAGGGTAGTGTTTCCCGGCCTTTGGAAGATGGGCGTTTATCGCACTGATAACGTCGGCCTGGGAGAGCCGAATGTTGCCAGTACGCGTCCGTTTAAAATTGCGAAGTTTTCTGAGCTCTACTTCATTGCTGCGGAAGCGGCGGTAAAAGGTGCAACCCCGGTAGCGGGTAAAAGCGCCAGGGAGCTGATCAACGTTATAAGGGCCCGTGCCGGCAAATGGAGTTTTTCAAACAAGAATAACGCAGCCTTTGTTGCAGATAATAGCGCAGCTATGATCGCTGCCACCCCTGCCACTGTAGACATTGATTATATTTTGGCGGAGCGGTCGCGCGAATATTTCGGCGAGGGCTTGCGCTGGTTCGACCTGGTGCGTACGCAAAAATGGGCTGAAGTGGCGGGAACATATCAGATCTGCGGTCCAACCAGCGGTGATCATACGCCGGTAACCGTAACACGCACTATTAAAACAAATTTCTATTTGCGTCCTATACCCCAGGCGCAGCTTGATTTCATGGAAGGCACTGCGGAAGAGAAAGCAGCCTATCAAAACCCGGGTTATTAGTTTGGATCTCTCATAATGGCAACTTAAGGAAGGATGATAAAATCATCCTTCCTCTTTCCTGAATAAATATGACTTGACAATTTTCGCCGGAGCTCCTGATTATGAAATTGAAACTTGCGATATGTATTCCTTTGTTCGTTGGCGCGGCTGCAATTTCATCGTGCAGAAAAGATAACGGAGCCAACACGCCTCGGCCGCCATCGCCTGCAGTCGATACTTCGGGCCCATTAAAAAATGCAGCCGCTTTCCCAATTGGTATCGCCATAGAATATGGACTTTTCAAAAACAATGCAAGCTATAAGAATATTGTTCTGCGCGAGGCGGACCAGGTGACCTTTGGTTATCAAATGAAGCACGGCGCAATTGTCAAAGACGATGGAAGCTTTGACTATAGCCTTTCTGACGAATTGTACAATGTGGTCACTGCAGCAGGCCTTGGCGTTTTTGGACACACCCTCGTATGGCACTCTAACCAAAATGGAAATTATTTGCGCTCACTAACGGTCAGCAATGGCGGCACAAGCGGTAACAATCTTTTGCCTGCCGGAGATTTTGAATCAGGCACCGGAACTTCCGGAACAGGCACCAGTTTATTTACGGGATGGAACTTGCTGGTAGGAGGATCGGCCATTGGAAGTTTTGCATCCACTGCCGGGAATGGAAGTGCCAGGGCACTGCTGGCAACCGTAACAACGCCGGGTACGAACGCCTATGATATCCAGGCCATCGGACCTAACTGGTCAGCCACTATTGGAACGCAATACAACGTAAGTTTCGATGTAAAGGCATCCGTCGCAGCAGGAAGGCTCAGGATCGTAAATCAGAATTTCCAGTATCAGCAATATGAGGTCTCACCTACGACATCATGGGCGAGTTATAGCTGGACGCTCACGGCAGCTGAAACGTCACCCATCTTGCGATTCAACTTTCCTGCAGCGGGCGTTTATGCAGTTGACAATGTTAGGATCACAGAAGTGACACCGGGCGGGGCGCTGCCCAACGCACAGGCCGCTGCCAATATCGATTCGGCGATGAGTCGCTTTATCAGGACATCTATGATGCGCTATGCCGGGAAAGTAAAAGCATGGGATGTAGTGAATGAGCCGATGAGCGATGGCACCGGTGCAGTGCGGACCAATTCCGGCTCAACTGCCGGAGATATATTTTACTGGTCTCAATACCTTGGAAGAGATTACGCATTGAAAGCATTCAATTACGCGAAGAGTGCGGATCCGGGTGCCTTGTTATTTATCAATGATTATAACCTCGAATCGGATGCCCGAAAACTGGACTCGCTCCTTGCTTATATCAATGAGCTCAGGTCGAAGGGTGCAAAAATAGACGGCATAGGCACGCAAATGCATATGAGTATTGCAACATCCAGGTCGGCGATCGACAACATGTTTGCCAAGCTCGCCGCCACCGGTTTGAAAATAAGAGTATCTGAACTCGACATCCGCATGAACCCCAACAACAATCCGGGCTTTGTACCTTCAGCACAAGACCTGAACGATCAGGCGGCGATGTATGAGTATGTCATTGGATCGTTCAAGAGGAATGTTCCGCCGGCGCAGCAATATGACGTAACCATCTGGGGCGTTGCTGATAGCGATAGCTGGATCGTAACGGTCCTGCACAAGGAAGATTTTCCACTTTTGTTCAATTCCAGTTATGAAAAAAAGCCCGCTTATCCTGCCCTTGCCAAAGCGCTCAGGGCTCAATAATAAAAAATTTATGATGGTTCACGTTTTCAGTTTTTCACATAGCAATCAACGGAGGGATGACTCTTCATCCTTCCCTTTTTTATCCCTTGTGCTTCGAATCTATTTTATAAATAATTTGGTCTTCGCCCGTCATTAGGCGCAGGCATTTTGTAGCTTAGAAGATTATACTATGTTACTATTAGGAATCGACCTCGGCACATCTTCCATAAAGGTTTCCGTGGTGGACGGAGCTACGCAGCGATGCCTGGCATCTGCCCAGTATCCTGAAGCGGAAACGGACATCATTTCAAGCAAGCCCGGTTGGGCGGAGCAGAGCCCCGACCTGTGGTGGGAAAATGTAAAGCAGGCAATTTTAAAATGTAATGCATCAGCAGCCTATGATCCGAAGGATATCGGCGCTATAGGTATCGCCTATCAAATGCACGGCCTCGTGATGGTGGACGATGATCAGCACGTGCTGCGGAATTCCATCATATGGTGCGACAGCCGCGCCGTTGAAACCGGTGACGCAGCATTCGATGCCATAGGAAAAGAAAAATGTCTTTCCGCGCTCTTGAATTCCCCTGGCAATTTTACCGCATCCAAACTTGCCTGGGTGAAGCAGCACGAGCCCGAAATATATACGAGAGCGAACAAGGTGATGCTGCCGGGAGATTTTATCAGCATGAAATTCACCGGCGACATTACGACCACGCCCTCCGCATTATCCGAAGGAATATTCTGGGACTTTAAACAGAATGGATTGTCGGACGATATCATGGAGTATTTCGGATTTGATACAGATCTGATCCCGCATATCCAACCACTTTTCTCGAGACATGGATTGGTCAAAGAATCAGTGGCCGCAAGGCTGGGGCTCACGCCCGGCATCGCGGTCACCTATAAAGCAGGAGACCAGTTGAACAATGCATTTTCACTGAATGCGCTGGAACCCGGCGAAGTGGCAGCAACCGCGGGCACTTCCGGTGTCATCTATGGCGTAAGCGATCAGCTTAATTACGATCCTGCCTCACGCATCAATAGTTTTGCGCACGTCAACCACAATGAATTTCATACAAGGCTTGGCGTGTTGTTGTGCATCAATGGCGCGGGCATATCCAACCGGTGGATACGCAATGTCACCGGATCACAGAACACATACCAGAGTTTAAATGCTGCGGCGGCCTCTGTTCCGGTGGGCGCCGACGGCCTGATGGTGCTGCCATTTGGCAATGGTGCCGAACGCATGTTGAAAAATAAGATCGTCGGTGCGCAAGTGCACAACCTCGATTTCAACATTCACCATACGGCGCATCTGGCAAGAGCGGTGCAGGAAGGCGTTGCCTTTGCTTTCCGGTATGGGCTCGACATCATGCGGGAGAATGGAATGGTGCCATCCATCATCAGGGCAGGAAGAGCGAACATGTTTTTGAGTGAGGTATTTGCTTCTTCTTTTGTCAATGCTACCGGCGTACCGGTTGAACTGTTCGAAGTGGATGGCAGCATCGGCGCAGCGCTTGGCGCGGGCGTTGGGGCCGATTACTATTCCAACGCATCATCTGCCTTCAGCAAGAGAAAACTATTGGGCTTTGTTGAACCTTCCGGCGACAACCGGTATGAACAACTTTACCAGGAGTGGAAGGGCCTTTTGAAATTGCAGTTACAGAAAAACGAATTCAGCGCATCTACTATTTAAAATTATTCAATTCATCTATAATTCAAACCAATGGCAGTTACAACGGGAAGCAAAGAATATTTCAAAGGTGTTCAGCAAATAAAATATGAAGGACCCCAATCAGACAACGATCTTGCGTTCAGGTGGTATGACGAAAACAGTGTGGTGGCAGGCAAGACCATGAAAGAACATTTCAGGTTCGCTTCTGCATACTGGCATTCCTTTACCGGCAGCGGCGCAGATCCCTTTGGAGAGCCCACGCATATTTTTCCATGGGACTCTAATCCCGATCCTGTGCAAAGAGGGAAAGATAAAATGGATGCTGCATTTGAGTTTATCACCAAGATGAACATTCCTTATTACTGCTTTCACGATGTGGATGTTGTAAATTATGGAAGCGATGTGGTTGAGAATGAAAAAAGATTACAGGCCCTTGTCGACTATGCAAAAGAAAAGCAAAAGGAAAGTGGTGTAAAGCTCTTATGGGGAACCGCCAATCTTTTTTCTAACCGCAGATATATGAATGGCGCGGCGACGAATCCCGATTTTGCCGTCGTGGCCCATGCAGGCGCGCAGGTAAAGGCTGCACTCGATGCAACCATAGCGCTGGGCGGCGAGAACTATGTGTTCTGGGGCGGTCGCGAAGGGTATATGTCGTTGCTCAATACGAACATGAAGAGGGAGCTCGATCACATGGCGCGCTTCCTTCATGCGGCCAAAGATTATGCACGCAGCCAGGGATTCAGGGGTACCTTCTTCATCGAACCAAAACCTGCCGAGCCTTCCAAGCACCAGTATGATTATGATGCTGCCACCGTCATTGGTTTCCTGAGACAATACGATCTGCTCAATGATTTCAAACTGAACCTTGAAGTGAACCACGCAACGTTGGCAGGGCATACTTTTCAGCACGAACTGCAGGTGGCAGTAGATGCCGGCATGCTGGGATCGATGGATGCCAACAGGGGCGATTACCAAAACGGCTGGGACACCGACCAGTTCCCCAACAATATCAATGAACTTACAGAAGCGCTGCTCATCATCCTTGAAGGCGGCGGCTTCAAAGGCGGCGGAGTAAATTTCGATGCGAAGATCCGGCGCAATTCTACCGACATGCTCG
>DATMHB010000320.1:0-6312 GCA_035555175.1 Flavisolibacter sp.
AATCGTTCCTGTTTGCGGATCAACGGCGCGGTCGATGAGATAAATATGGCCTGGTTCAGGGTAAACATCATTGCCAAACACCAAGCGGAACGTAGAGTCAAATGCACCGGACTTTTGTTGTTGTAACTGCGTAAACCGGAAAATATCTTTTTGTGATACATTGATGTCCACGGCAACAGGATCATCGGTCGAAACCGTATTCAGTACCGTTTGGCCCGCCACCACCGCGGTTCCCGTTTTTACCTGTGAGATTCCAATCGTACCCGTAAACGGCGCCCTGATGTCTGCAAATCCAACATTCGCTCTCACTGCAGCTACGTTGGCGCGCGATGCTGCTACCTGTTTCCGCGCCGCGGCAAGCGCAGCATCTGCATAATCTACCTGTTGCTTGGCTACCGCATCGTGCTTGTCCAGTTCGTGATAGCGTTCCGCATCTTTTTCCGCCTTTAGCAGATTGGTCTCCTGCACTTGCTGTGCCGCGATAGCCTGTTGAAGATTGGCACCATATACCTGCTGGTCGATGCTGTAAAGACGTTGGCCCTTTGCTACCTTGCTGCCATCCTTAAAATAAATTCCGGTTATATATCCGCTCACTTGTGGCGTAAGCTTTATTTCGTTCAACGCAGTGAGCGTTGCGGGAAATTCGTCGTAATAAACGGCTGTCGTGTCCTTCACTGTCATTACCGAAACATATACGGGCGGCGGGCCCTGTTGCTGCGGCGTTTTTTGCTCGCCACAGGAAGTTATCATCACAACGGAAAGTACAATGAATATGATCCCTGGATCTGATTTCAAAATTGAACGCATAAGATTTTAAAAAATTTAGTAAGTGATTAGACCAAGAGCCCGTTCAGCATCCACTTTGCTGGCCAATACCTGGTACAGCGCATTGAAATAGTTGATCTGCGCCGTGCGCAGGTCTGCTTCCGACGTGATGACCTCCAGGTAAGTTTTTAAACCTGCCTTGTATTGCAATTGTATCACATCGTATACTTCCTGCGCCAGAGCTACATTCGCTTTTGATGCGCGGTAATTGGCAAGACTTCCTTTGTAATTGCTAAGGGCGGAGGCATATTCACTATTAATGTTGTTCTGAAGGTTGATGATCTCCCAATCTGTTTGCGCTACCTGCAGTTGCGCGTACCGCACGCCCAGCTTGCGTTTGCCGCTCTGAAAAATGGGAATGCCCGCCGTGAGCCCGACATAAGAGCTTGGGAAATTATTGCTGTATAGTTTTCCGAAACTGTTGTTCAGATAATTCATGTTATACCCGAACGTGGCGGAAATATTAGGGAGGAACGCATTCCGCTGGTAAACCACATTGGCCTCATCGAGCCGCCGTTGAGTAGTCAGTTGCTGGTATTCGATCCGGCGTGTAAAATCGGGCTGCTGCAAGGTGTCGAACGCTACTTCGTTTTCCATTTGAAGGCTGTCGTAAACAATTACCAGGGGAGCAAAGGTCGGATAGCCCATCAGCGTTTTCAGGTTCTGCATCTTGGCGGTGAGCGCTGCTTCGTTGATCTGTTTCGTTGCGGTAATATTATTCAGCGTGATTTGCGCCCGCTTATAATCCGTCTTGTCTGCAACGCCTGACTGATATCGATAATAGGCATCGTTCAAACTTTTTTCGAGACGCGCAATGTTTTCAGTAGCCACCTGTATTTGTTGCCGGGTGCTGAGTACATCATAAAAAGCTTTGCTCACACTGGCACTAAGGTCTGTCTTTTGAATGTCGGTTGCCTGGCTCACTCTAAGACGGACATCGCGCTTAGTGCGGCTGGCGAGCAACACATCGCGGTTGAAAATGGCCTGGTCGAGATAGAGTTGAGCGCTCGATGTATTGTAAACGCCAACCGGACTTGCAACGCCATTGATGTAGCTGGTAGATCGTTGAAACAAATGCTGGACGCTGTATCTTCCCCCGATCTGAGGATACCAGTCGGCGAGTCTGCTTCGTATGGCGTACTTCGTCAATTGCTCTTCAATGCCCGCTTCTTTAATGGCTGGCTGGTGCGCCAGGGCGTAGCTAACGATCTGCTGCAGCGTTGCCGGCTGCGACAGGGAGTCGGGGCCATCCTGCGCACGCAGGCATGCTGTTGTAAAAAGAAAGAATACAAGAAGGACTTGTCTGATCATATCAGGTTCTCTATTCAATTTTGCGGGTCAAGCATACCCGGGAAATTCTACTCGGCAAAGAGATGTATGTTCACAGTCCAACATCGAAGATAAGTGCATATTGCTTTTCACAATGCGGTCACCAGTTGAAGCATTTTTTTGACAGCATCGTGGTTTGTCGGATCAGTTCCCCATAGCTGCGATCACAATCCTGTCCTCGGATACTATTTGAATTGCCATACCAAACTAGTATAGTCACAGACACCGGGTATCTGCTTAACAATTATTTGTAACCGTTGCGCGAGAAGCAATGCACGTGTACACCTTCCTTCTTCGATTGACCGGCAAAATGGGCTCGAAAGTATTCAATTGCCCGGCGCAGGGCTTATGAAATTCAAATCAAAACTTAAGAAATTCAAATAATAGACAAAGATGGACGGGACTTAACCCTCATTCGATGAAACATGGACAAGCAGAATTTCTGCCCCTCAGATCGTACTCGTCATCTCGATGTCTTCCTTCGCAAGTTGCTTGCCGCTTGCAGGAGTGATAACGAGCCGTCTGCCCAGCAACAGGATCAGGGAAGCGAGCAGCGCCGCCGATGCCATCACGCCGGCCATGGGCAACGCTGTTCCGTTCTGAAGCAGGCTCACCAATGCTGAGGCGCCTGCGCCGATGCCCATCTGAATAGCCCCCATTAGCGCCGAAGCACTTCCCGCATTGTGGGCAAAAGAAGCCAGGGAGAGCGCTGAAGAATTAGGAAAGATAAATCCCTGGCAACCGAGCAATAAAAAGATGAGAAGAATGGTGGAATATAATTCGTTCCATTCAACAAAGCTCAGGATCGCAAAGGTCAGCCCGATGATGGTCTGGATGGTCAATGCGACGCCAATGATCTTTTCACTTGAAGATCTTTTGAGCGCGATATTATTCAGCTGACTCGATCCGATGATGCCGATAGCTATGAACGCGAATATCCATCCAAATTGTTTTTCATTGACGTTGAATAATTCCATGAAAACATGCGGAGAGCCGCTAACATAGGCATACAGTCCGGCATAAGACACCGCTCCCGTTAATGCATATGTGAAAAACTGGGGATGCCGGATAACGCCGGTGAAATTAGCAACGATGGCGAGCGGCCGGAGGGAAAACCCCGGATCTGGCTTCTTGCTTTCTGGAAGGAAAAAATAAACTCCTGCGATGGTGATCAGGTTTACCACGATCAATGCAAAAAATACCGAGCGCCATCCGAACAAAGCTGTCATATAGCCGCCAAGCGTAGGTGCTATAATGGGAGACACGGCAACCACCAGCATTAGCGTGGAAAATATTTTTGCGGTTTCATGTGCTTCAAAGAGATCGCGAACAATGGCCCTCGCGGCCACCATTCCGGCGCATCCGCCCAGCGCCTGCAGGAGCCTGAAGAGGATGAGTGTATTCACCGAACCTGCCAGGGCACATCCGATGGAAGCAAGCAGGTAAAGCGAAAGGCCCCCATATAAAGGTTTTTTCCTGCCGAACCGTTCCAGTAAAGGACCGTATAATAATTGTCCGGCTGAAATTCCGATAAAAAAACTGGAAAGCGAAAGCGCCACGCGTGATACGTCGGTATGCAGACCTTTGGCAATATCGGGAAATGCAGGCAGGTACATATCGATAGAGAATGGACCTATGGCTGTCAGCATTCCCAGTATCAGGATGAGATATAGATAATCGTTTCTTTTCTTCGTCATAAAATCGAAACGCAAAATTAGGCGACCCGACCTGCATCTAACAATATTTAACCGTGCCAGGATATTTCGCACGGCAATAACAATCTATTGTATAAATGCAACTATGGCGGCAGCGATGCAAAAGAATTTTTTTGGCACGGGTCGTCATTACTCTGCATTCGTTTCCTGAACATGCTTCTCCCGCATCCTGAATTCCTCCACATCGATCAATGCAAGATATTTCCTGATGAGGTCTTCGTCAAATTCCTCGCGCTGGTTCATTGCATTGAGCATTTTTCGCTGCGCTTCCAACAATTCCAGATAAACCAGCTGATAATCACCCAACGCGTTCCCGTGCGATTCTCTGTCGCCATCAATATCGCTTTGGAAGAAATCGATATCCGTCTGCAGTTTTAAGATGAGGTTGTTGATATGCTTGTTTTGCACAGGATCTTTGCCAAATTTTTGTTCCAGCAAATGCAGTGATGTTTGCGCAATCTTTTTCTGAATGATGATCTCCTGTTTCGCTTCGGGAATAATGCTGAAATGATCTTCTAGATCCACCTTTCTCACGACCCAGGGAAGCGTAAGGCCCTGTATCACAAGTGTGACAAGAATAACAATGAAAGCAATAAAGAGGATCAGGTTACGAAAGGGAAATGGTTGCCCTTCGGCAATAAGCAGGGGAATGGAAAGTGCAGCAGCAAGCGACACCACGCCGCGCATGCCGGCCCAACCCGCAATGAGAGGCGCCTTCCATCCGGGGTTCGGGTCAGCAACGGTAATGAAACGGCTCATCACCCTGGTGAATATGGCGGCGCCAAATGTACACAACAGTCTGGTGAGGATCAGGATCAGAGAAATGGCAAGGCCATAGCCGATCGCTCTGGGTACACTGGTATCACCCAACTGCTGGACGATCGATGGCAGCTGCAACCCGATCAGGAGGAACACAAGGCCGTTCAGTACGAACACCAGGTTGGACCATACATTAACGGCTTCGAGGCGGCTTCTGTAAGACAGCATGCTTTGTCGCATATTCGACAGCAGCAGTCCCCCGCTCACTACCGCAAGCACTCCCGAAAAATGGAAATGCTCGGCAAAATAATACATGCAATAAGGTGTCACCAACGTTAATACAATTTCAATGCTGGGCGTAGTCGGCAGCCAGCGTGTAATTGCGTAGAAAATAATGCCAACGAATAATCCGATGAGTATGCCCATCGCCACCACCAGAAAAAAATTAAAGGCTGCCTGATGAAAGCTAAACTGTCCCGTAATGACTGCAGCCAGTGCAAAACGGAATATGATCAGTGATGATGCATCATTGAGCAGGCTTTCGCCTTCAATGATCGCCACTAACGATTTCGGCACTTTTACCTGGCGCATGATGGTGGTCGCGGAAATGGCATCAGGCGGCGAGATGATGCCTCCCAATAAAAATCCGAGCGCAAGTGTAAAACCCGGGATCAACCGGCTCGATACAAAAGCGATCACGCAGGAAGTGATGATGACGATAGGAAATGCAAAGCTGGTGATCACTCTTCTCCATTTCCAGAATTCTTTCCACGACGTGGCCCAGGCGGCCTCGTATAAAAGTGGCGGAAGAAAAATCAGGAAGACCAGGTCGGGCTCGATAGTGAGTTTCGAGAAAGACGAAGTGAAGCTGAGTAACAATCCTCCCATCACGAGAACAATCGGATACGCAAGACGCATTTTGTTGGCGAGCATCACTAGCGCAAGGATGATCAGGATGAGGTAAACATACTGGATGTAGAGGCTTTGCATGAACGTTTATTAGCTTAAAAATAAGGAAAGCCCAACAATGAGAACAATACAGAAAGATGCAACGAAGACAATAATCTTGAACCTTAACTACGGCTGGCAGCGCCTTTACAATATTGGATGCGATCATTGCTGCACCTTGACGTGTCCCGCAGGGCCACTTCAACAACTGCGCAAAAAGAGCGGACAGAAGTAAAGTTTCTCGCTGAAATGATCTTGGCTTCGAATGATGACGTCATCCCCCGCAGCTGCTGGCCGAAGCCCTTTGCTGGGAATTTTGAAAAGAAATACCTTCATTTTGCAAGGCCACTAATGATCATCATAATAAACGCCACATGATCGACCTCGTAATTGAAGCTCGCAATGCCGCCATCAGCCAGGCGGTTAAAGTAAAACGCATTCTTCCTTTCCGTCTCAGGCGGATGGTCGGCCCTTTTATTTTTATGGACCATGCAGGGCCGATTGTGGATGTGCCTTCAGTGCCTTCTTCGTTGGATGTGCTGCCCCATCCTCATATCGGACTTTCAACGGTCAGTTATTTGTTCGGCGGAGCGGTAACGCATCGCGATAGCCTTGGTGTAGAACAGGTGATACGCCCGGGCGAAGTCAATTGGATGACGGCCGGCAGGGGCATAGCGCACTCGGAGCGATTTGAAGATCCATCTGCACTCGCGGGAGGATTGGAAATGATACAAAC
>DATMHB010000321.1:0-4116 GCA_035555175.1 Flavisolibacter sp.
CACGGAAAAACCCGAGCAGTTTGACGCTGCATTCCTTCTCTACCGTTACCGCAAGGAGCATGACCTCCCGCAGTTGCCGAAATTTGTACGGCATGTTGTGATCCCGGCCACTTATGGTATCGGCAAACTTACCGGTAAGTATAAAAAATTTGAAGACGCACCGCAACCACTGATCAAATAGTTCGCATACCCACTACAGTTAGCAAGGACAGAGCGGCAAACAGAACAAGAGCGAACGGAAGTAAGCGCAGTGGTTTAGGCCTTTTGAATTCTTCG
Source organism: Flavisolibacter sp. (assembly GCA_035555175.1). Lineage (GTDB taxonomy): Bacteria > Bacteroidota > Bacteroidia > Chitinophagales > Chitinophagaceae > Flavisolibacter. The sequence goes on from DATMHB010000321.1 coordinate 277, forward strand.
CTTCGAGGGCCCACCGCTTCATGCATACTTCAACCGAACACAGCACCACCGACAGCAGAGCTCAAAGAAATTTTTGAGAACACTTTTTTTTGTTCTTACCTTAATAAGACCGGCCTTCATCCGACATCTACCACCAAGGGGCTATTCCTCACTCTTAAACCCTTTACCATGCTTGCTAGAATTTTACGCACTTCTGTTTGCAGTCTCCTTCTGATAGGAGCTTATTTACCATCACACGGTCAATGCCAAATTTCATGTCCACCAGATATGACCGTTTCCAATGCACCCGGCGTTTGCGGTGCCAACGTAAATTTTTCAGTCACTGCCGGCACTTGCACCGTCACTTCGTCTCCCGCATCGGGAAGTTTTTTTCCGGTTGGAACAACTACTGTTACATCAACTGCACGTGCAGCCAATGGCACTACTTCAACCTGCAGTTTCACAGTTACGGTGAATGACACAGAAGCACCAAAGATCACCAACGTCAGCGCTAATCCGAACACTCTTTGGCCTCCCAATCACAAAATGAGGGATGTGATGGTCAATTACAACGTTAGCGAAAATTGTGCAGGACCTGTGAACTGCCAACTCACGGTGTCGAGCAATGAACCCGTTAATGGTATTGGCGATGGTAATACCGCCCCCGACTGGATCGTACTCGATGCCCATAGGGTGCAATTGCGCTCCGAAAGGGCTGGCCCTCTGAATGGAAGGGTATATACAATTACGATTGGATGCACCGACCCGCGCAATAATGCAAGTGTTGCTATGACAACCGTTACGGTGCCGCATGACCAGGGCAATAAGAAGTATTCGGATTTGAAAATAAATGTATCGCCCAATCCCAGCAGGGCCTCTTTCGGCGTGAACATCAATTCGGATGACGCCGCTACTAAGATCAGCGTAACGATCACAGATCTCCAGGGAAGAACGCTCGAAACCAGAAATAATATCAATGCCAAACAAACCATTACAATTGGTAGCACGCTTCGGCCGGGGACATACATTATCAAGGCACAACAAGGTGAATCTGTATCTGAAATTCAGGTGTTAAAGCAATAGCAGGTTTACATTCACCCTCGCTGTTCCCCGAAAGCGATTTAACCTGAACTCTAATGGGGCGACCGGACAAAGTAAAAGTACAGTCGCCCCATTTTACTACCATCTTTAGCATGCTATACGCTGTACAGAGCAGCCTCCATGTAAACTGAGACCATTTATTACCCATGACAAGTGGTTTTTGACACTTGCCCCGCGCTACCGGGATGACTCTTGAATTCTCTTTGCACGTTTATGCTGCCTGCGCCGGGCTTTGCACGAAACCTGCTAAAACAACCTGATTTCAAAGTTTTATTGCGCCGGAAAAAGTTCTATTTTACGCGCTCCAAAACTATTGCTCTGTAATGTCTCCGTTGATGCCAAGATCCGTTGCAGCGGTGCTGTTGATAGTATGCTTTGCGCTTAAAGCCAATAGCCAGTATTGTCCTCCCAACCTTGATTTTGAGGCTGGCAATTTAACGAACTGGGAATGCTTTATCGGAACTACCGACACCATTGCCGGAAAGAACAGAATGACGCTGATGCCGTCCGCGCCACTACCAAACAGGCATGCCGTGATTGCGGCCGCTTCGAATCCGGGAATGGATCCTTACGGCGACTTTCCAAAAGTTTGTCCATATGGAGGCAATTATTCAGTTAAGCTGGGTAACGAGGGTACGAACGCAGAAGCTGAATCGATTTCGTATACATTCCAGATGCCGTCTACTGTGGATACATTTACCTTCACCTATTTTTATGCTGTAGTATTTGAAGATCCACAGCACACCGCGCCGGAACAACCCCGGTTCTTTGTAACCGCATACGACGTAGAGACAGGTGCACTTATCAATTGCGCTTCGTATGATTATGTTTCGACTGCTGCCCTTCCCGGCTTCCAAAAATCTGCTGTCAACCCTTCTGTCTTGTATAAGGACTGGACCCCTACTTCGCTGCAATTTGCAGGCATGGGTGGTCATACAGTGCGACTTGAATTCCGGACGGCGGACTGTACCCGGGGCGGCCACTTTGGATATGCTTACATGGATGTGGCCAGCGCCTGCTCCAATATTCTTGCTACCGCACCATATTGCATCGAGACCAATTCGCTTATTCTCAATGCACCTTTTGGATTCCAAACTTACACCTGGTATAATGAAGATTTTTCTACCGTAGTGGGATCGGGGCAGTCGTTCACTTTAAGCCCCCCACCTGCAACCAGCGGTGTTTTTTATGTTGACGTTGAGCCCTATCCCGGTTTCGGTTGCCGCGATACATTACAGGCCTTTGTAAAACCATTGCCCGTGCCTGAAACACCCGAAGCCGATACTTTGATAAAGCTCTGCCAGTTTCAAACTTCTGCTGTCCTGTCGGCGAAGGTATCACCGGGAAATCAGTTGTTATGGTACACCACCCCCGCCGGCGGAATCGGAACCACTTCGGCGCCGCGCCCTGCGACCAGCTCCCCGGGTGTGTTTAAATATTATGTTTCGCAGAAAGCCCTGTTTGGATGTGAAGGATTCAGAAGGGAGATCACCGTGCGGGTGATCCCCACACCTGTTCCTTCCTTCAGCGTGAGCACTGCAAGGCAGTGCCTTGATGGTAATAGCTTTACTTTCTCGAGCAATTCCACCAATCTGACCGACGCCGCTTATAAATGGGATTTTGGGAATGGAAAAACGTATTCATCTACCGACACATTTTCAGTTCATAGTTATTCCACCGCGGGCAGCTTTATAGTGCGGATGAAAGCGATCAATGGCAATACCTGCAGTGCAGAAAAGACCTTACCCGTTACCGTTATACCGAAGCCCGTTGCGTCTTTTATTTTTCCCGGTGTGCTTTGCGAAAATCAAACGCCGGTGACGCTTGCAGACCGTTCTTCGGTCGCGGGCAATATCGCTACCATCAACGACTGGTGGTGGAATATCGATGGAAAAATAGTGAAGGCTCAGGTGCCCTCGCCTTTTACGGCACCAGGTGGATTGATACCCGTGAAACTCGTTGTGACCACAACGGAAGGTTGCAGGTCCGACACCAATACAACAGTATTGAGTATGCGCTATGCGCCTTTACCTGCATTTACGATCGGCGACCTGCTATGCAATAATGAAACCATCCGGTTTACAGATAAATCTTCGATGCCGCCCGGAACCAACCCGGAAGCCATCACAAAATGGTATTGGACGTTTGATAATTCAACGGCCGCAACCATTCAAAACCCTGCGACCATTTTCAATCCGGGCGTGCATACTGCCCGCCTCATATCAGAAACAAGTGCAGGATGCAAGAGTGTGCCCTTGGACATGGGTTTCGAGATAAGCCCCAAACCCAAAATTGAATTAGATATCAACGACTCCTGTGTTTTTGTTCCCATAACCTACTCAGCGACAGACCTTGCGGGCGATGTGGTCAAATACGTTTGGGATATGGGCAACGGATTTAAAGCCGGCAATGCCAGCATCACAGCATCGTACAACACAGAAGGCAGCAGGCCATTCACACTCATGACTTATACGGGTAAAGGCTGCAAGGATACCCTTTTCAGGCCCTTCACCATTTTCGACAACAAATCTTTCGCCGGCAGAGATACGGTGGCAGCATTCGGTGAGCCCGTGCATTTAGATGCAAGAGGCGAACCCAACATGCAATACAACTGGTCGCCCTCAATAGGTCTGGACCATTCCGATATTGAAAAGCCTACAGCGACACTTGACAGGGACCAACGTTATCAATTAAATACGGTTACTGAAAAAGGTTGCAAAAAAGAATCAAAAATCCTGATCAAGCGGTATGCCGGACCCG
>DATMHB010000322.1:0-2759 GCA_035555175.1 Flavisolibacter sp.
ATAGAATACACCCGTAACCCCAAAGCCAAGCAGGTGTTTGTTGTTAAGGGTCCATGCAAAATCCGAACGCAAATTGAGCTGGCTGATACGGAATGATAACCGGTATGCGTTCGTAACGATGGCAGAACTGGAGAGCGCATATTTATAGTCATCGGCTCCAGCCGTGATGACTCCATAGAATTTATTGCTGAAAATATGCTTCCATTTGATGTTCATGTTTTGATTACCGTACTTGTACAGTGAATCACTGTTCAGCCGGAAACGGTCGGTGCTCCAGTATGCGTTCAGGTAAAGACTGTTTCGGCTGTTAATGGTATGAACAAGGTTGAGGTCGACATCGGAAAAACCTGCCTCACTGTTGTCATACGCAGATCCGGGAATGCGTTTTAATAACCAATCCGAATAGGTGGAGCGCCCACTGATGATAAAGGTCGTTTTATCCTTGATGATCGGTCCTTCGAGCACGAGTTTACTGGTCAGTAATCCAATACCGCCTGTACCTGAAAGTCTTTTGCTATTGCCCTCTCTTGAACGGACATCGAGAACGGAGGAAAGCCGGCCGCCGTATTTTTCCGGGATCACACTTTTGTATAGCTCCACCGAACGGACCACATCGGGATTGAATGCCGAGAAGAATCCGAACAAATGGGTTGGATTGTAAACGCTCATGTCATTAAACAAAATGAGGTTCTGATCGGCTGCGCCGCCACGCACGTTAAAGCCAGCACCTGCTTCGCCAACGGAAGTAACACCGGGAAGCGTTAGGACCACCTTCATTAGGTCGGCCTCGCCAAAAACAACGGGCACCTGCTTGATATTCCTGATCGTGAGCTTGTCAACGCCCATCTGCAGTCCTCTCACATTCGACTTGCGCTCGGTGGATATCACCACTTCCTGAAGGGTGGGAATGTATTCCACCATGTCGATATTGAGTTTTCCATCCGAATACAGCCGGACCTGCCGTTTGGTGGTTTTCATACCGGGGCTGTTAATGGTAACGACATGCTGACCTGATGGAATGGTGAGTGAATAATAACCATATTGATCGGTGGTTACGCCAAAGGACAAACTATCGAGGTAGAGTGTTGCACCGGAGAGCGCCTCACCATTTTTCGCATCGCGCACATAGCCTGTTATGGTGGCCTTGTTCTTCAATTGCGACCGGTTGCCGATCTCGTACAATTTATTTTCATCGGATTTGATCAATCCTTTTGGCGCACGGGTGCGTGTCCTGTCCCCTGGTTCAACGATAACATCTGTGTCAGGCTTTTTTTGACGGTCAAAAAAATCGGGGGCGACACCGGGGGTAATGGAGATCAGGCTGGTGACATAAATCCGATTGCCTTCCATATAAAAATGAAAGGACGTATTTTCAAAAACAGATTTGAACACTTGATCGATTCTAAGACCATCGGCCTTCAGCGACACAAAGAAGCTGTCCATATCAGCAGGCCGGTAAAATATCCTGTAGCCGGTTGCATTTTCTATCTCATTTACAAAGCTGCTGAACTTTACCCTTTCAAAATTAGCGGTTACACGTCCTTGCTGCGCACCCGCCTCCATAAACAGGATGATCAGCAGTAACAGAGCCACAACATGAGAAAGGATATTGCGCATGCTCAGGATTTATTGTTTACGTAGAAACGGACGGTGTTCAAGATGGCTGCCTCCTTTTCATTTTTAAAATCGATATGTTTTGACTTCCAGAACTTTTTCAGCGCGCCGCTCTGGTCATGAAATAGATGGAGTAAAGATTTTTTGCCGTCTACGGCATAGTAGCTGTCGCTTCTGATAAAAAAATAATCGTAGCTAAGGAAACGCAGCGGATCTTCTGCGTTGAAGGACCTGGCCACTTGCCGCGTCCTCTTGATGTAAACTGCTATCGACGGCAGGTAAACGACTTCATAAAAGCCTTCAGCAATATTCGCTCGGGCATCTGCGTTCAGCTTGACGAAGGAATGCCCTGTGATCAGGAATGAATCCACATTTTCAGTGCGCAGCTGCATGCTGAGTCCCTGGTAACCTTTGATGACAACCTGGTTACTAACAAGGTCGAATGCGATCGGCACATCATAATAATGAATGCCATTATAAGAAACCGATCCGTTAACAAAAAAGCCTGGTCCGAAAAAGGGCGTTCCGCTGGTTCCGGGATAAGCAGCGGTATACTCAGGGCCATTGTATAAGCGGGAAGCGCCACCAATATTTGAGCGGTACAGCGCATATTGTCTGGCCAGTGCCGAATCGTTCAGCCATATCGTTCCGTCGGTTTGCTGGGAATGGGCCGTAACAATCAATAATAGGGATGCGGCGCAAAATAGGCAGCGTTGTTTTCTGCGACTAAGGGTTCTTAGCATTTAAAAGCAATCAATTACATGAATTTACGATTAATTGGCATGCGAATTTGCCTGGCGGCGCCGGTGTTTTAGGCGCAAAGACAACCACGTTCGCATATGGCGCAAGGAATATCATTGCTGCTTTGCGAATCGCCTGGCGTTACTTTCGGCATCCGCATCCATGTTATTCCGCCCGCAAATTCCGCACGGGATTCGACAGCGCCGCTTTCACCGATTGAAAGCTCACGGTAAGCAGCGCGATCAAAACAGCCAGTGCACCGGCCAGCAAAAAGATCCACCAGCTCATATCCACGCGGAAGGCGAAATTCTGAAGCCAGTGATACATCGCCCACCACGCAACGGGAAATCCAACAATCGATCCCACGGCCACCAGCTTCAGGAAATCTTTTGAAAGAATAGTAA
>DATMHB010000323.1:0-3858 GCA_035555175.1 Flavisolibacter sp.
CGGATGTAGATGTTACAAAGTTTGGTGCTGTTGGGGACAGCACCACTTTGAACTCTACAGCTATTCAGAAAGCAGTTGATGAATGCAGCAGATCCGGTGGCGGTCATGTTGTTTTTCCAGCCGGAAAATATCTCACCGGTACAATTGAACTGCGTGATAATGTTGTTTTGTTGCTGAAGAAAGATGCTGTCATTCTTGGCAGTACAGATGTCAACGATTACAGGAATCCCGATCCGTTTAAAGACGGTTTGGGTATTGATGTGGGCTGGGCATTGATTGCTGCTGTTGATGCAAAGAATATAGGTATAATGGGTGATGGCATCATTAATGGACAGGGTGCTCAAGTAAAAGCCAGGCAGATATTAACCGACAACAGGCCGGAATCACAACGATGGGGAAGAAGACCATTCTTAATACGGATTGTTCGTTGTAATGGAGTAACAGTTAAGGGACTTACACTGTATTATTCAGCTGCATGGACCTCGCATTATTTTCAGTGCACCGATGTATATATTGAAGGCGTGAAGATCGTCAGCCGTGGTGTTGCGCACAACGACGGCATCGATATCGATGGATGTGAGCACGTCCGAATCAAAGATTGCGATATCGTTAGCGGCGACGATGCGCTTTGTTTCAAGACGACTTCGAGCAAAATGGCCTGCCGCGATATTGTAGTGAGCGGCATGAAGCTGAAAAGCGGTCAGGGGGCGATCAAGATGGGAACAGAGTCCATGGCGCCGTTCGAGCAGATCCGCATTTCCGATTGCTTTATTTATGAAACAAATAATGGCGGGATAAAACTTCTCACGGTAGATGGAGCGCATTTGCGCCATGTGGAGATCTCCAATATCAAAATGGTGGATGTAAAAACGCCCATCCTCGTCCGGCTCGGTTCAAGGCTGAGTGTATTCAGGAAAGGAAATGATGTGCAGCAGCAAACAGGGAGCCTTGAGCATGTGGTTATTAAAAACGTCGAAGCAAGATCGGCAGATTCAACGCAATTAAAGCCGGCGTCAGGCATTCTCATTACAGGGGTTCCGGGACATGATATTAAAGATCTTCGATTGGAAAATATTTTGATCGAGCTGCCTGGCGGTGGTACGGCGGCCGATGGCCGAAGGTCGGTGCCGGAAGCAGTGGACAAATACCCCGAGGTTAAAACCTTGGGGCCATCTGTACCCGCCTATGGCTTATGGGCGCGACATGTCGATGGATTGAAGTTGATCAACGTGCGGTTCACATTAAAGCACAATGACCTTCGTCCCGCATTGGTATTCGAAGATGCAAAAAATATTGAGGTCGTGCAATGCAAAATCCCCGAAACCACCGGTGCACAGAGCCTCATTCGTTTGGAAAAAGTTGAAGGGGCTATGATATCCGGCGCGACGGTTAGGGCCGTGGCTGAGACATTTGTACGCCTCGAAGACAGCGATGCTACGAAGCTAAAGCTTAAAAAAAATAAGGTCGCGGGTGTAAAGAAAATGTTGGAAGTATCGAACCATGCGAAGGCGGGTGTCGCGGTCAACAATTAAAGATGGTAAACACAGTCTCCCAATGAAAGTTGCATTCAATCATAAGAGAACATTTTTCCTGCTCTCTCTCTTTGTTATAGCATTTTCAGTTGCATGGACGAATGCAGATCTAAAATCGAACGAAACCAGGTACAGCGGAAAATATGCAAAGACGAGCTGCGAAAGTTCGAGTTGCCGTCGGCACAAGGCGTTTAAGCAACAACGGCCTCATATCGCTGCAAACAGTATTTGGGTTCATACTGGTCCGGATGGCAAGCTTGTATACAAATCGACAGATCGCGGCGACAAGATCATGGATTTTTCATCTGCTGGTTTTATGGGTGGCGGTATTGCTTTCCCTGATCCTCCTGTAGTCATCACGCTTGCGCCCGTTGCCGGCGACAATTCAATGCTCATTCAGCAGGCGATCGACCAAGTGTCTTCGATGAAGATGATCAATGGATACCGGGGAACCATTTTATTGAAGCCGGGCGTATACGATTGCAGCCAGACATTAAAGATAGAAGCCAGTGGCGTTGTACTGAGGGGAAGCGGGTCACGACCAACGGGAACCATTATTAATATGACTGGCGGCCCCCACAATGGCATTTCGATAAAAGGAAATGTAAGGTCGCAGACCGTCAGCGATCCTGTTGCGATCACCGATCATTATGTTCCATCGGGGACTAGCGCATTTTCGGTATCGAGTGCGGCCGGTTTTAAGGCTGGTGATAGTATTCGTATAGTAAAGCCCGTAACGGAAAGCTGGATCCGTTTCATGGGTATGGATCATCTTGTGCGCGACGGAAAAAATCAAACCTGGATCAGCGGTGATATCCCTGTGGAAAGAACTATCAAAAGCATTTCGGGAAATAAGATCATGGTTGATATTCCGCTTACAGATAATTATGATGCAACTTATTTGGATCCTGCCGGAACACAAGTAGTGAAGGTCGCATCAGTTGGAGAGATCAGCCGTATCGGCATCGAAGAGCTTCGGATCGTTGCACCTGCGCAATCGCTAACGATCAATGAAAGTCATCACCGTGCATTTTCGATTTCCGGATCATCGGACTGCTGGGCAAAGAATATTGAAATATTCAACACTGTCAACAGTGTCAGTGTTACGGGAAGGCGCATTACGATCGATCATGTGAACATCACGCATGAAAAACCTACGATCGGGGCGGCCAAACCGGCTGACCTCAATGGCAGCGGACCGCAGATACTCTTCAATCAATGTAATATTTCAGGCGACAACCTTTTCTTTTTTGCGACAGGCGCAAAGGTTTCGGGTCCGGTCGTTTTATTGAACTGCACGTTCAATGGCAACGGCTGGGTCCAGCCACATCAACGCTGGGCCACCGGCGTATTGATCGACAACTGCCATGTGCCAAATGGCGGGATCGATTTTATGAACCGCGGCGAAATGGGATCAGGTCATGGTTGGGCCATTGGGTGGTCGGTTGCATGGAATTGCACAGCGCGATCCTTTTTGAATCAACAGCCCCCGGGGGCGGCCAACTGGGTCATCGGATCCGTTGGCGAAAAACAAAGGAAGGCCATGCCTTTCGATTCAGTTCCATTGTTGCCGGAAGGGATCTATGATGCACATGGAACATACGTGAGGCCGGGAAGCCTTTACCTTGCACAATTAGCAGAGCGTCTCGGAACATCGGCGGTAAAAAATATTGGGTACGAATAAACGCTTGAACGCAAAGGACGGCTTTTGCGCAATCCTGCGTCCCGGCTTTTCGCGTTTAATCAGAAAATAAAATTCTAAACTAGTTCAAATGAAGCCTGCACATTCAATCACAAACCTGCAGGGTCGAACGAATTTTTTATTGACCCTTATCTGTGCTCTGTCAATTGTGTTCTCTGCCTGTTCGTCCGCAAAGAAAGCAACCGCTAATTCTCAGGACTTTCCTCCCGGCACAACGCCACAGGAAATTGGCAGGCGGATCGCGGAACGCTACCTCGCCCTTCCATACGCAAATTTCAACAGGCCCCAACCACCAAAAGTGATCACCTACCCGGAAACCTGCACATGGTATGGCGCACTTGCTTTTGCAAAGCTCACAGGCGATACAAACCTTACGGCAAGGCTCATTCAGCGGTTTCAGCCCCTGCTCGGGTCGCGCGATAGTTTGATCCCGGTGCCGGACCATGTTGATTACACCGTATTTGGATCGGTTCCCTTTGAGCTGTACATGCAAACCCGGGATCAAAAATATCTCGACCTCGGAAAACGCTTCGCCGACAATCAATGGAGTGCACCATCTGGCCCCAGGGTGAAGGCCGAGTCGTGGTATTATTATAACAAAGGCATGAGCTGGCAGACGAGAAT
>DATMHB010000324.1:0-3129 GCA_035555175.1 Flavisolibacter sp.
GGCGGCTGGGCCGGTACAGTAGCACCAGGATTCAATAACTCTACTCAGCCCGTTGCGCGCCGTATATTATCGAAAGACAACAGGGGTGCTACGAATTTTATTTTCGGCAATGCATTTGCCGAGGTGGACCTCATCAGGGGCCTGACCTTCCGCACCAGCTTTGGAGGTTATATCGGTAATGCAATAAATAGATTTATCAACTTCCGCACGTACTGGAATTCTGAAAACGTTGGTAGTACAACATTCGGAGAGGGCGGAGCCCAGTTCTCCGGTTGGACGTGGACAAACAATGTGAGATATGAAAAAGATTTTGGCAAGCATAGCGTGAAAGCCCTCGCCGGCATCGAAGCTGTGGCCGACGGACAGGACAGGTTCTTCAGCGGAAGCGGTCTCAATCCCTATACCAACAGCTTTAACTTCCTTACGCTGACCAATACAGCAAACAGCGGAAGAGCCCTGAGCAGCGGCGGCGATCCAATGAGAAAATTATATTCTCAATTCGGTAAAGTGGATTATAGTTACAACGACCGCTATCTGTTGAGCGCAACCCTTCGCAGAGACGGTGCCTCAGTATTTGGTCAGGAAAACAAATACGGGGTCTTCCCGGCCTTCTCGCTTGGCTGGCGCCTTACATCCGAACCATTTATGAGCTCAGCTACCTGGGCGAATGATGTTAAGATCAGAGGTGGCTGGGGTAAAATGGGTAACTCCCGCCCTGTTACACCAAACAACCTTTTTAACGCCATTGGAAGTTCCGCTACGCTTGGCTACGACCTTGGAGGTACCAATACTTCTACCTCGCCTGGAATTGCCATCACCAGTGTCGGTAATCCCAATGCTAAATGGGAAGCAAAGACAACCACCAACCTCGGTTTCGACGGAACCTTCTTTAAGAATCACCTTGATGTAATATTCGACTGGTATACTGCTAAAACAAGCGACCTTCTCTTCAGACAGGAATTGCCTGGCGTTATCGGTACTGCCACTTCACCATTGGTGAACATCGGTGCCATGAAGAATACAGGTGTTGATATGATGTTTACCTACAGGAGTACCGCAGGCAGGGACTTCCGCTATGAAGCAGACCTCATCTTTACAAAATATAAAAATACCATCACAAAGGTTTCGGACATCGTTGACTATTTCGACCAGTCCTTCTCCGGAAGGCTGCCGGGGGCAGTTGCCAGAAACGCTGTGGGACACCCTGTGTCAGCATATTATGGTTATAAGGTAATCGGATTGTTCCAAACAGCCGACGAAGTTACAAAGGCTCCAACCCAGGACGGCGCAGGCGTGGGCCGTTTCAGATATGCCGATATCAACAATGATGGTAAGATTACAACTGACGACAGAACTTACTTAGGCAGCCCTAACCCGGATTTTACGTATGGATTTAATACGAGGTTATTTTTTAAGGCCTTCGATTTCGAAGCCCTGTTCTATGGCGTAAAAGGCGGCGAGGTATTTAATATGACCAGATGGTTTACTGACTTCTACTCTTCCTTTACCGGAATCGGAAAATCCGCGAGGGTATTAAATGCATGGACACCAACCCATACGAATACCAACATTCCAAGGTTTGAAGCGGTTCAGAACTTCAGTACCAGCGGTGCATCGAACTCTTATTATGTTGAGCAGGCATCTTACCTCAGGCTTCGCAGTGTGAAGATCGGTTTTACCCTTCCTGCATCGCTTGTAAGCAGGGCCAAGATCGACAGGCTGCGGCTGTTCGTCCAGGGAACCAATCTCTTCACTTCAACGAAATACACAGGTACAGACCCCGAAGTAAGCGGTGTGGACACGAACTTCGGAATCGATACGGGTAACTATCCAACAAACAAACAATTCTTATTCGGAGTAAGCTTAGGATTTTAATCAAACAGAATTTAAAAATTTGAGATATGCATAAGAACATTATTAAAAGAATAACATTCCTGGCAGGCATCCCACTGATGTTCTCCATTGTTTTTCTTGCCTGTAAAAAGAGCTTCCTCGACCAGAAAACGGTTGGGGTACTCACCGAGGCCGAGGCGCAAAGTGCCAAGGGCGCCCGCCAGTTTTTGACGAGCACCTATGCCGCATTAAAAGGTTCAGGCTGGGAAGGCGGAATCACCAACTGGGTTTATGGCAGTATTGTAGGCGGTGATGCGAACAAAGGTTCCGATGCCGGTGACCAGGCAGATATTGTTCCGATCGAGCAATACGTTGCTACCCCTACAAATAACTACTTTAATGTGAAATGGCGTGCTCTTTATGAGGGGATCGCGAGAGCCAACGGTACCATTCGCATTGCATCGAAACTGACGGACAAGGACATCACTGCTGCAGAAAAAACACAGATCCTTGCACAGGCCAGATTCTTAAGAGGCTTCTATCATTTTGAAGCCAAGAAAATGTGGAACAACATTCCATTCGTTGACGAAACCATCAATGCTACAAATGCCAAAGTCGCCAATACAAAGGACTGGACCAAGATCATGGAGGATTTTGATTTCGCAAGAAAAAATCTCAATGCAGTACAGGACCAGGTTGGAAAGGTGAATAAATGGGCCGCTGAAGCTTTTTACGGCAAGGCGTTACTGTATCAGGGCAAGTATGCTGAAGCACTTCCCATTCTTACCAACGTGGTTGATAACGGTGTTACATCAACCGGTACTAAATACAATCTTGCACCCACTTTCCATGACCTTTTCAACCCTGAGCGCGAAAGCATCGCCAGAGTGGAAAGCGTGTTTGCTTACGAAGCGTCCATCAATGATGGGTCAGGCGGATTGAACGCAAACTACGATCAGATCCTGAACTGGCCTTACAATGGCGGTCCTGGTGGTTGCTGCGGTTTCTTCCAACCAACATTCGAATTTGTAAACTCGTTCAGGACCGACGCAACCGGCCTGCCTTTATTGGATGGTTCTTATAACACAGGCGCGAACCAGGTGAAGAGCGACCAGGGCCTTGAATCAACCGATCCATTTGTTCCGGATGCTGGCAACCTCGATCCAAGACTGGACTGGACGGTAGGCCGCAGAGGCATTCCTTTCCTTGACTGGGGTCCGCATCCCGGTAAATCATGGATCCGTGATCCCGCCCAGGCTTTCGGACCATACACTCCAAAGAAAATGTCTTACTATA
>DATMHB010000325.1:0-5857 GCA_035555175.1 Flavisolibacter sp.
TTTCATCGAACATGGAACAGCGCATGGACAGCTTCAGCAAGGGTATGCGTCAGAAAGTTCTCATCGCTTCAGGATTGCTGCACAATCCGGACATCATCATACTCGATGAGCCGTTGAGCGGACTGGATGCGAACAGTGTCATTATTATCAAGGACCTGATCAGCAGGCTCGCCAAAGAAGGCAAGACGATATTTTATTGCAGCCACATGATGGACATCGTTGAGAAGGTGAGCGATCGCATCATTCTGATCGATGAAGGGACAGTGATCGCCGATGGTAGCTTTGATGACCTGAAGCAGGCACAGGGCAATAAGAGCCTGGAACAGATCTTTGCTTCACTCACTTCGAAAGACGCCTATTCATCGAGCGCCGATGAACTGGTAAGGGCCCTCGAAAACTGACCGCATGCAGATCATCAATAAAGCCTTTTTGAAACTTGCGTTGCTCCCATCTGGTTTGTACCATAAGATGGGCGTACAGTTGCCGCAGCTGAGATCTATTCTTCAAACAAAGCTTACGATGGACGACAGGCGGCCGAATACGGTTCAACAGACGTCCCGAAAAAAATCTTCGAGGCCCGTATCAAGGGCTACCATTGGCACCATGATCGTAAGCGCATTGCTCGGCCTCGTCTATCTTCTGTCATTTGTGGTCGGGCAGGATAAGGTGACACAGCTTACGGTTTATTTCTCATTTTTCTTTTTCATGTTGTCTGCCACACTGATCTCGGATTTTACTTCGGTGCTTATTGATGTGCGCGACACCTACATCATTTTGCCGCGGCCCGTCAACGACAGCACAGTGATCGTGGCGCGCATGCTGCACATCTTCATACATATTTGCAAGATCGTTCTGCCGATGAGTGTGCCGGGCCTGGTAAAGATCTTTATAGACGACGGTGCCGGCGGGGCCTTCCTCTTTTTGCTCATGATATTTTTGCTCACACTGTTTGCCATTTTTTTCATCAACTCGGTTTATATCATCATTCTGAAGATAACCACACCGGAGAAGTTCCAGACCATTATCAGTTATGTTCAGATCATATTTGCCATCGTGATGTATGGCAGCTACCAGATCTTTCCGAGACTGGTGGACCAGTTCGATCTTGAACATTTCAACATTGCTTCCATACGGGGAATCGGATTTTATCCCATTTACTGGTTTGCGAATACATGGAAGGTATTTTACAGCTTTCATGGCAGCAGTGCGCAACTCGTGCTGGCGGGGTTGGGCTTTATCCTTCCGGTCCTGAGCATTTACACCGTTGTGCGTTACCTGGCACCCTCTTTTAACAATAAGCTTGCGCTGATCAACAATGCTGCGGGCAACCAGCAACATCCGGTGAGCGCAAAATCGGGAGGCCGCTCATCGTATGCGGATTTTCTCAGCCGGGTTTTTACAAGAGGCAACGCGGAAAGAATGGGATTCCTCTTTACCTGGAAGATGACGGCGCGCAGCCGCGACTTCAGGATGAAAGTATATCCTTCGATCGGATACCTGCTCGTTTATGTAGTGATTATGTTCATGCGAAATAAACACCTTAGCATTAGCGAAATCGCGGCGCAGCAAAGTGCCGGGAAGCTGATCATCATTTCCGCGCTTTATTTCACGAGCCTTCTGCTGACCATGGCCATCAACCAGATCGTGTATTCTGAAAAGTACAAAGCTTCATGGATCTATTATGTAAGTCCGCTGGCGGAGCCCGGCGCGGTGATCCTGGGTTCTGCAAAGGCCGCGATCTTCAAATTCTATATTCCGCTCGTTGCGTTCATCACTGTTGCGGGTATCGTCATTGCAGGGCCTTCTATTTTGCCGAACATTGTGCTCGGCCTCTTTAACGAACTGCTGATCGCCACCATTCTTGTGTATGCGGGACATAAGATGTTTCCCTTTTCAATGCATCAGAATACCAGCGTAAAAACAGGTTCGCTGCTCCGCAATCTTTTTGTGTTGTTCATTTCCGGAATGATCGCGCTGGGGCATTTTGTCATTTATGATTACATGCCGGCGGTAATACTATGCGCGGCTCTTTCCATTCTTGCCACCTGGTTGTTGATGACAAGCGTAAGAAGGACTTCCTGGGAAGCGATCAAAAGCAGTTATACTGAGGACTAATATATGTTGATGATTATTTGGCAACCGAAGTATCGAGCTTGCTCTTGACCCTTCTCCTGTAATTGGTGAAAAGGCTGAACCAGCGTAATTGCAGCACGCCCAGGATGCCCTCTTTCACGATACCGCGGTTCATTTTTGATTCTCCGAACTTGCGGTCCTCGAAAAGTATAGGCACTTCCTTCAGGCGGAAGCCCAGCTTCCATGCAGCGAATTTCATTTCTATCTGGAAAGCATAGCCGACAAAATGGATCTCATCGAGGTTGATCGTTTCCAGCACCTCCCTCCGGTAGCACATGAAACCCGCCGTCTGGTCGTCAACCGGCATCCATAGTATCATACGCGTATACAGTGAACCACCTTTCGAAAGTGCAATGCGGTTTTTTGGCCAGTTCTTTACGCCGCCGCCTTTTGTATAGCGGGATCCGATGGCGAGGTCGGCTTCACCGCTCTTGCATACGGCATACAAGCGGGAAAGATCTGCAGGATTGTGCGAAAAATCGGCATCCATTTCAAAAATGAAATTATACCCGCGGGCCATAGCCCATTTAAATCCGAATATATAAGCGGTTCCCAGTCCCTGCTTGCCTTTTCTTTCTTCGAGAAAAACAGTGTTATTGAATCCTGATTGGATATTGCGCACGATCTCCGCCGTGCCATCGGGTGAGCCATCGTCTATTACGAGCACATGATAATCTTCTCCGAGGTCGTAAATAGCCTGAAGGATCGCTTCAATGTTTTCCTTTTCGTTATAAGTTGGTATTATTACCAGTTTTTCCACGCGATGGCTTAGAATTTTTTGAGCATGATGCGGGTGTACATTTCTGTCAGCCTTTGTTTCGTGTTCATCGGAAATTCTCCCTTCATCATCCAGTCGTAGTACTGGGGCTCGGCTTTCAGAACATCGGCCACTGGCCTTCCTTTATGTTTACCGAAATTAAATACCTCGACGCCCTTGTCATCATAAATAAAACGGCGGGCAAAGTCAATTATTGAGTCTTCCCCTATCACTTTAAGGATACTTTCAACATTGGAGCCGAGCTGTGGATACCGTTCCAGTTGCGCATCGAGGATCTCTGCTGTCGCCACCGCATCCACTTCCGCACTATGCGCATTGTCGAGCGACTTATTGCAGTAAAATTTATAGGCTGCGGAAAGTGTGCGCTGTTCCATCTGGTGAAAAATCTTCTGGACGTCGATGATCTTGCGGTTCTTCATATCAAACTCCACTTCAGCCCTGAGGAATTCTTCCATGAGCAGAGGAATGTCGAGCCTGTATGCATTGTAACAGGCAAGGTCGCAGCCATCGAGAAATTGTTTGACCTCCTGGGCCACCTGTTTGAAAGTGGGCGCATCTTTTACCATTTCATTGGTGATGCCATGCATGTCGATGCAGACTTGCGGAATCGGTATCTGGGGGTTCACCACTTTTCTTTTCACCGTACGGTTGCGGTCGGGAAGCATTTTTACAATCGCAATTTCAACTATGCGGTCGATTGAAACATTGGTGCCGGTGGCTTCTATATCGATGAAAGCAATTGGTTTCTTTAACTGTAACATTTCGGCAAATCTTAAAGGTGGTAAAGGTAAAGTTTTGTGTCTTTCAGACACGAATTTAATGCGATGAGCCGGCAATTCTTTTTGCGAAGGCTTCTGTATCCAGACCGTCGTAATTGCCTGAACTCATAAAGACAACGACAGAATTTTTATAATCATTTTCATTCAGCCAGCCCTCCAGTTCGTTGCGGTCATTAAAAACGTGGAGGTCATCTTTCTTAAATCCTTTCTTCACTGCCTCCTTTGGCAGTTCAGGCATGCGCTTTAATTCCAGGGCGTGCCGGCTATAAAATACTGAAGCATTGTCGGCCTTTTGCATAGCACCTTCATATTCTTTCATGAATGCTTCATTCAGGCTGCTATAAGTATGAAGCTCGAGGGCGGCAATAAGTTTTCGTTCGGGAAACTGGTTCTTTAATGCATCGATCGTGGCCTTTACTTTGGAAGGTGCATGCGCAAAGTCCCTGTAAAAAACAGTAGAGTTGCCGTTGGCGAGCACCTCGAGTCTTTTTGCGGCACCTGTAAATGAGGCTATGGCGCGGATAAAAGCTTTTGGCGTTATAGCAAGCTCCTTGCATACCAGCCAGGCGGCATTCAGGTTTAATAAATTATGATCTCCGAACACAAGCAATTCTGTTTCGTTTCCTTCGATCATGATCGAAGTCCTGCCTTCACGTATGCGGTGATGTGGGATCGAATAAGGACGGACTTTAATATGATGAATATTCGAATCAGGATCCTGCTCTTCCTCGTAAATGAGATTCTCCAATTCGCCATCGGTGTCATTGAAGATCAGCGTGCCGCCCTTTTCAATTTTATTGATGAAGATCCTGAACTGGTCAAGATAATTTTCAAAAGTGGGAAAAACGTTGATATGGTCCCAAGCAATGCCCGTGAGCACTGCAATGTGCGGGAACAGGAAATGGAACTTTGGCCGCTTCTCAACGATGCTCGCCGGATATTCATCACCTTCACAAACGATAAGCGGTGCATCGGTAATGTTCACAGACTGATCGAATCCCTGGAGGCGGGCGCCAACGAGGTAATCGAAGTCCTTGCCGATAGTTTTCAATACGTGCATGATCATGGAAGTTGTGGTTGTTTTTCCATGACTGCCGCCTATAACGATCCTTGTTTTATGCTTGCTTTCCTGGTAGATATATTCGGGAAACGAGTAGATCGGGATCCCCAATTCTTTTGCTTTTAGCAGTTCCGGATTGTCGGCTTTTGCATGCATTCCCAGAATAACGGCGTCCAAATCGCTGTTAATTTTACGGGGATCCCAGCCAATTTCCCCTGGTAAAAGCCCCTCTTTTGAAAGATTTCCCCTGGCGGGCTCAAAGATTTCGTCGTCGCTCCCCGTTATTTCATAGTTTTTGCGCCTTAAGGCGATAGCGAGCTGATGCATGACGCTGCCACCTATTGATATAAAATGGATTTTCATATTATATTTGCAGAATATCCGGCAAATTAAGCCGTTTAATCCAAAACATGTTTTATGAAAAACAAAACCGTTTATCTTACCCTGTTGATGATTACCGTCTTCTTTGCATCTTGCGCCAGTTCAAGAACAAGCTATCGTGGCACACAAAGAAAAGGCTATGGCTGTCCGGCCAACGCCAGCATCCAAAACAAAATCATTGAAAAGAATAGAATTTAAAATTTAAAATTCTTGTGCGTATGCATTGGATTCATCTAACCGATGACGAGCAGATAAAGCAGATTGTAAGTAAGTCGCAGATCAAGCCTCAGGTAATTTTCAAGCACAGCACGCGCTGTTCCATCAGCGCGGTTGCCCTGCAACGATTGCAAAAAGTTTCACAACCGCTCGAGGCAGACTTTTATTTCCTCGACCTTTTGGCAAACCGGCACTTGTCTAACAAGATCGCCGATGTGTTCCAGGTGCACCACGAATCGCCCCAGGTGTTATTGATCAGGGACGGCGCTTGTGTGTATGAGGAAAGCCACCTGGGCATTTCCATGAATGAGATCCTGGACCACATGCACGATGCGGCATAGTTGAAGAGCGAGTGCGCCAGGTTTTGCGCAAAGCCGCGAAGAGCGCAACGCTGACTTTATCGTTTCCTATCTTAAAGGATTCGTATTTCTTTTTACTTTGCCCGTGAGTCTCCGCCTCCGGCGGGAGTCGCGGCAATGCCTCTGTTAAACGATGTTTCCTTAAAGGAAT
>DATMHB010000326.1:0-11712 GCA_035555175.1 Flavisolibacter sp.
GGCCATCACCGGTAGTGCGCTCTCCATCATGCTCACCAGGTCTGCTGCATCCAGTCTTCAGGAAGTGGTGGTAGTTGGTTATGGCACGCAGCGAAAAAGCAACGTTACCGGCTCCATATCAAGCGTTAAAGCTCGCGAGCTGGAAAACGTTCCCAACGGCCGCGTCGAGCAGGCACTTCAGGGAAGGGTGTCCGGTGTAACCATCATGCAGAATTCAGGTCAGCCCGGATCTGCTTCCACCATCCGCGTTCGCGGCATAACGACGTTCAACAACAACAACCCGCTGTGGGTGGTTGATGGTGTTGTGGTAGATGCCGGCGGTATCGGATATCTCAATCAATCGGACATTGAGTCGATCGAAGTATTGAAAGACGCAGCATCGGCCGCGATCTATGGAACGCGTGCAGCCGGAGGCGTTATCCTCGTAACGACAAAAAGAGGCCGTTCCGGCAAGCCCACCGTTACTTATAACGGATTTTATGGCGTTTCAGCTCCCGCTAAAAAGCTTGAGCTATTGAATGCCACACAATATGCTGTTTTAAGGAATGAAAGCTCGGTGGCAGCAGGCAAAGCTGTGGTGTTCCCTGATGTTTCGACACTGGGTATCGGCACCGACTGGCAGGATGCGATATTTAATAATTCGGCACGCCGCTACCTTCACGAAGTAAGCCTGAGTGGAGGCAACGACCGCTCCACTTATTATTTCTCTGCCGGCATCCAGAACCAGGAGGGTATCGTCGCCACTGATATTTCCAACTACAAAAAGATCAATCTCCGTTTGAACTCGACACATAAACTTTCAAACATCTTTACGTTTGGTCAAACGCTCGGTTATACTTTTCAAAAGGCGAAGGGCCTTGGCAACACCAATAGTGAGTTTGGCGGGCCTTTGAGCTCGGCCATCAACCTCGATCCCATTACGCCCCTCGTCGTCACCAATGTAGCAGGTCAGCCAAATGCCGCCATTTATAACAATGCGAATATCCTCAGGGATGCTAACGGTAATCCTTATGGTATTTCCAACTATGTGGGACAGGAAATGACCAACCCCCTGGCTTATATCCAAACAAGGCTCGGCGGTTATGGATGGTCTGACGATATCGTAGGCAATGTTTTCCTGGAAGCTACGCCCATCAAGGGATTGAAGATCCGCTCTACTTTGGGCGCCAAAAAAGCGTACTATGGCAACATTGGCTTTACTCCATTGTTCTTCCTCAGCTCTACCGTATCCACTAATAAGAACAGTTACGGAAAAGGTGAAAACCGAAGCTTCAACTGGAACAATGAAAATACCATTACTTATAACAGGAGATTCGGCAATCATGATATTACCCTTCTTGTAGGACAGGGCGCTTATGTTGAGAACATTGGTGGCAATGTTGGCATGACCTTCTATAATCTGCCGATCAGCAGTTATAAAGACGCTTCTTTCCGGTTTGATGTGGGATTGGCTAACCGTGATGGCTATGCGGGAGAATTTACGGAGCATAAGATCTCTTCGTTATTCAGCCGTATCAACTATGCCTATGCCGATAAATATTTGTTCACGGGAATTATCCGCCGCGATGGTTCAACACGTTTCGGACCTAATAAAAAATATGGCATCTTCCCTTCATTCTCTGCTGGCTGGAATATAGACAGAGAAGAATTCTGGCCTGAGAGCAAAGTTGTGAGTGCTTTCAAGCTCAGGGGCGGATACGGCGTTGTGGGTAATGACCAGAGTGGCGACTTCCAGTATTTATCAAGGGTCGTCGGCGGATACAATTATTCTTTAGGGAATACGGGTGTTGTTACCACGGGCTATGCTCCTGAAACGCTTGACAATCCGAATTTGCACTGGGAAGAAACCGCTTCTGCAGACGTAGGCTTCGACGCCGTGCTGATGCGTGATTTTACCGTAGGTTTCGACTGGTACAATAAAAAAACAACAGGCATCCTTCGACAGGTTTTGATCCCCGGCTATGTCGGTGTTTCATCCAATCCGTGGGATAATGTTGCCGATATGAAGAACACCGGTGTTGAATTGGAGCTCGGCTATCATCATAATTTCGGAAAGCTGAGCCTCTCCCTGAATGCAAATGGGTCTTATATCAGGAACACTGTTACTTATGTAGCCAAGGATACCAACTTCATTGGCGGTGGCGCAGGCTTCCAATCGATGGGTACCGTAACCCGCACCCAGGTAGGCCAGCCTTTCAATGCCTTCTTTGGATATAAGAGACTCGGCATTTTTCAAAATGAACAACAGATCCTCGATTATAAGAACAAGAATGGACAGCTGATTCAGCCGAATGCGCGTCCCGGTGATTTTATCTGGGCTGACCTTGATGGTGACGGAAGCATCTCAAGCGGAGATCTGGACAAGACCTTCCTTGGCAGCAATGTGCCAAAATATACTTTCGGCTTCACGATCAATCTGGCTTATGGTGGATTCGACTTCACCACCTTCGCGCAGGGTGTTGCGGGAAACAAGATCTTCCAGGGCTTACGCCGTCTGGATATCCTCACTTCCAACTATTCAACAAGAGCGTTGAGCCGTTGGACAGGTGAAGGAACATCAAACGATTTCCCAAGACTAACTGACAGCGATCCTAACGGCAACTTCAGCAGAATGTCGGATTTCTATCTCGAATCCGGCGACTACCTGCGTTTCAAAGTCGTTCAGCTCGGGTATACACTGCCTTCGCGCATTTTCAATAAGGCAGGCATCTCCAGATTCAGGGTATACGTGACTGCTGAAAACCTTTTCACGTTGACCAACTATTCCGGTTATGATCCTGAAGTAGGCGGTGGCGTATTTGGAATTGACAAGGGTCAGTATCCACAGGCCCGCAGTGTTCTTGGTGGCGTTCAAATAACATTTTAACTATTCAACGATTGAAATATGAAGCATATTAAGATCAATAAAATAATCCTGGCAAGCGGACTTCTGGTATTGCTTGGATCTTGCAAGAAAGATTTTATAACGATTCAGCCAAAGGGCCAATTCCTGACCCAGAATTATTACACGGACAGGAACCAGGCTTATACGGGCCTGGTGGCAGCCTACGATGTGATGCGTAAGAACGCAGGTGGTTTTGAAAACATGATCACCATGATGAACGCGGGCTCGGATGATAACTATGCAGGCGGCGGCGGTGCTACCGATGGTGCGGGCATACAGGGTTTTTCCAATTACACGCTCAATCCGGCCATCATGCCGCGCAGCTTCTGGAGCGATCACTATCAGGGGATTTTCAGGGCGAATATCCTGCTTGACAAGTTGCCGAATACGTCTATGGATGCAGGTGAGAAATCCAGGTTCACTGCAGAAGCAAAGGCACTGAGAGCGCTCTATTATTTTAATCTGGTGAGGATGTTCAGAAACATTCCGCTGCTGTTGACGCCACTGGCTGCAAGTGATATTTATAACGTAACCCAGTCTACCCCCGCAGCGGTGTACACGCAAATTGAAAAGGACCTGAACGAGGCTATTGCAAATCTTCCGAGCGCTGTTGTTCCGGCTACAGAAGCTGGCAGATTCACCAAGGGAGCCGCACAGGCGCTGCTTGGCAAAGTATACCTGTATGATAACAAGAAAACGGAAGCGGCAGCGATGCTCGCCCAGGTGAATGGTACGCCGGGGCAACCCAACCAATATGGAAATAAGTTGCTTACTAAATTCTCTGACCTCTGGGTGTTTACCAACAAGTTCAATTCTGAATCTATCCTGGAGGCCGTGCATACTAACCAATCCAATGCTGACTGGGGATTTTGGGGCAGCAGTGCCGACGAAGGAAACTCAGCGTCGCAGATGGTGGGTCCGAGAAGCTATCAAAAGATTGGTCCAAATGCACCGGACATCTATCCTTCAGGTTGGAGCTTTAATGTTTGGACCCAGGATTTCTATGACCTTATCAAGAATGATCCACGCTTTTCTGCGTCCGTGCTGGATCTGAAAGCGCTTGCGGCTGCCGGCGAAGCCAAATACATCGAGGGTTATATGAATACAGGCTACTTCCTCAGAAAATTTATTCCAATGAAATCTGATATCCGCACAGGCGGCGGTGCAGTTGAGCTGAACTTCCAGCAAAACGACTACATTATACGCCTGGCCGACACATATCTGTTGGAAGCAGAAGCCCTTGGTGGAACTGGTGCAAGAGCGCAGGCATTACTTGATGCCGTAAGGGCAAGAGTAGGATTGCCTTCCGTTCCGGTTTCGATGGATGCCATTAAAACCGAGCGGAGGTTGGAACTCGCCGGTGAAGGACACAGGTTCTTTGACCTGGTGCGTTGGGGCGATGCACCTGCTAAGCTGGGAAGCAGGGGATTTGTAGCAGGAAAGAATGAAGTTTTCCCGATCCCCGCACAGGAATTACAGGGCACTAAACTGGTTCAAAATCCGAACTACTAAAACTAACAAACATGAAGAAATTGATAATAACAGGCAGCCTCTTTGCCCTCGTAGCCGGATTCACCGGTTGTACAAAAGGAGGAGTTGACGATGATCTTTCCTTTTTAAATACTTCAAGTACCCGCAACCCCGGGAAAATATTTGATATCACCAATGACAACTCCGGAAAAGTGACGATCACACCCACAGCGGAAGGCGCCTCTTCCTTTGTTGTGAACTTTGGTCATGGCACCGGTTCAAGTGCGTCGGCTGTTGTGATGCCCGGTTATTCGGCTACGCATGCTTATCCGGAAGGAACCTATACGGTCTCAATTACTGCAAAAAGTGTAGGTGGACAGGAAACAACGACAACCTATCCGCTTACGGTTACTTACAGGGCGCCGGAGAATATCGTGATCACCACAAGTCAGACCGCTCACCTTTTAAAAGTGAAGGCTACCGCTTTGTATGCAGCCTCGTACCTGGTTTATTTTGGTGATGTGCCCAATGAAGTAGGAACACCAATGGCATCTGGCGCTGAGGTATCGCACACTTATGCCGCCAGCGGAAACTACACTGTTAAGGTCGTCGCACTGAGCGGAGGCGCCGCCAAGTCCGAATCGACGAAGTCGGTTTTCATTTACGATCCCTTCGGGCTGCCTATCACATTCGAACAATCCAACATTGATTATTTCTTTGGAACCTTCGGAGACAACCAGGGATTTGCGAAGGTGGCCAACCCCAATCCTACCGGTCTCAACACCAGTGCAACGGTTGGTAAGTTCATTCGTGGAAATCAAAGCTGGAGCGGCACTTACAGTCCGTTGAATATTCCCATCGATATGTCGAATGGGAAAAAAATAAAAGTGCTTGCCTATAATCCTGATCCTGCCCTGGTTGGAAAAGCGCTTAACGTTGAACTTGAATCGGGTACGATTGCGAATGGAATTGCGGTTTTGAAAACAGCGTTCACCACATCGGGTGCATGGGAAGAGTTGGTCTTTGATTTCAGCACTATCGCCGCCATTCCCGCAAACGCAAAATTCAATCAGCTTGTTCTTCGCTTCAATGATTCAGTAAGTGGTAATGCACCAGGCGGAGCGGGCACCGTTATCTATGTCGACAATTTCACACAAACCAATTAAAATATCTTACATGACACGCTATATGAAATATTATCCGGCTGTGCTTATGTCGGTTATGCTGTTTACAGCATGCAAGAAAAAAGAATACAGCATGGGCAGCCTCGACGCCCCTACCGATGTGACGATCAATACGACGATCGTTGGACAGGACGCGACGCATCCGAATGGAGATGGATCGGGTGATGTACAAATCTCGCTAACCGGAAAAAATGTGCTTGCTTACAAGATCGATTACAATGCAGCCGACGGTATCACCCTGGAGTCTCTGCCCACAGGCAAGGCTACAAAAAAATACACTACGCTCGGATTGAACACTTACAGGATCACCGTAGTATCTTATGGTCCGGGTGCTACGTCTACCACGGTAACGAAAGATATCCAGGTGAGAAGTGATTTCACGCCGAATGCATCGATCGTAACCAACCTCACGGGTACAGGTTCAAAAACGTGGCGGGTTGACAAAAGTATTCCTGCCCATTTCGGTGTAGGACCCTGGAGCACCACTTCACTTACACCCGAATGGTGGTCTGCCGCGATCAACGAAAAGGTTGCCTGCTGCAATTGCTTCTATACGGCCACTTTCACCTTCACGAAGGCTGCCAATGGAACTTATTCGCTCACTGTGGCAAGTCCCGATGGCGCCTTTACCAAAACAGGTGCACTGGCCGGTGGTCTTCCAGGTATCCCGTCTTCGGGTGGTGAAGCCTGTTACAGCTATGGAGGAGGAACATCATCCTTTAGCTTTGTTCCCTCGAGCTCCGGCATTCCTGCATCAGCCCCTTCAACAAAAACGGCGATACTGCTGGGTGGTAACAACACATATATTGGATATGGTGCAGTGCTGAAGGAGTACGAGATCCTTTCCATCACACCCACTTCCATGTACCTCAGGGTGCAGGGCACTGAAACAGGAAATGCCTGGTACCTGAAACTTGTATCACCCTAAAGAACCAAATAAAAATCGCTCACAAAACGTCTGCGATTTTATGATGCACGGGGCGAAAGCCCTGTGCTTGTTTGAGGCCGTTCGGGCTCGCAAGAATTTGAGCACCCGCCAATGGGCGATCATAAACGAGATCACATGCTACAACAAAATATTTATTACACTTTTTTCATTCTGATCTGTGCCGGCACTTTGGCCTGCAAGAAAAAAGGAGATGATACGCCGCCCCCGGTCGTACCGGTCTTGAAGATTGAGGACGCATCGCAACCAAGGACCACTACCGGAAGTGTCATGCGCTTTACCGTTTCCTTGAATAAAACAACAACGGTTCCGGTTTCTGTGGACTATAAAGTGACTGATGGCACTGCAAAATCGCCGGCAGATTTTACTGCCGCAACAGGCACCGTTACCATTCCGGCCAACCAAAGCACGACCGAGTTGGAAGTAACCATCAAGGGTGACCCGGCGGATACACGGCAGAATAATATTTATTTCACGGTTGAACTAAACAATCCAAAGGGCTGTACGATCGGTGTTCAATCCGCCACCGGGACCATCATCACCGAGAATGGACTCAGCATCACGACAGATAATTCAGGACCTACTTCACCGATGACGTATCCGGGTTATACACTCGTGTGGAATGACGAGTTCTCGGGTTCAACGCTGGATCCGAATGTATGGAACCAGGAAACTGGCAATGGGCAGAATGGTTGGGGTAATAATGAACTTGAATATTATACCAACAGCACGAAGAATACTTTTGTTTCAAACGGCAACCTCGTAATTGAAGCCCGTAAGGAATCGCTCAATGGTTTCAATTATACATCGGGCAGGATGACCACACAAAACAAAAAGCAATTCACCTTCGGAAGAATCGACATCAGGGCCAAGCTGCCCGTGGGTAAGGGTATATGGCCTGCATTATGGATGCTGGGATCGAATATCACCACAGTTGGTTGGCCCTCCTGCGGTGAGATCGATATCATGGAATTGGTGGGCACTTATCCCGGCCGCGTGTATGGAACGATGCACTGGAAACCCGTAACCGGTTCCAGCACGAACAAAGGTGGCCAGTTTGATCTGTCGTCAGGCAACTTTTCACAGCAGTTCCATGTATTCAGCATCATTTGGAAACAGGACATGATCCAATGGCTGGTTGATGACCAGGTATATTTTACCGGCACCAAGGCAGACGTAGGTGCAGCCAATTATCCGTTCAATGCGCCGCAATTTTTCATTTTTAATGTAGCCGTCGGAGGCAATTGGCCGGGTTCGCCCGATGCTAACACTGTATTTCCGGAAAGGATGTTCGTAGATTATGTGCGCGTGTTTCAGTGACGCGATTCCATTGATCATCACAAAGTCAAAAAACGATCGAATGCGATTAGCTTGTTTATTTTTCATGCCGCTCCTGCTGGCTGCCTGCTCTACTGCACACCAATCTGCGAATGGAAGCGGGTGGAAGCTGGCGTGGAGCGAGGAATTTAATTATACCGGTTTGCCGGACAGTACAAAATGGAGTTATGAGACGGGAGGACATGGCTGGGGCAATAACGAATTGCAATACTACACCCGCGCATCATTGCCGAACGCAGAGGTCAGCAATGGAACACTTAAACTAAGAGCATTGCACGAAAATGTCGGGAACAGGGAATATTCGTCTGCACGGCTGGTCACAAAGGGAAAAGCCGAATTTAAATATGGCAGGATCGAGATCAGGGCCAAGCTTCCGCCGGGCCGGGGATTATGGCCTGCTATATGGATGCTGGGCAGTAATGTGGGAAAGGTGAAATGGCCTGACTGCGGTGAGATTGATATTATGGAACACGTAGGCTTTGAAAAGGATTCGGTATTTGGCACCATTCATACAAAGGCCTACAATCATATTATCGGCACACAGAAAGGAAGGAAGATCTTTGTTGCGGATCCTTACAATACATATCACACCTATGCTATCGAATGGACGCCCGAAAGGATGGATTTTTATATGGACAGTTCACTGTATAATCACATTGAAAATGAGCACAAGACCACTGCGGAGTGGCCGTTTGATGAACCGTTCTTCCTGGTGCTGAATATTGCCGTGGGAGGCAACCTTGGAGGGAAAAAAGGTGTGGACACTTCTGTTTTTCCCGGGACGATGGAAGTAGACTATGTACGGGTATACAAGCCCGTTAGCCTTTAATGAAAAAATTCAAAATAATGATCATGGAAAGAGTGAAGCGGTCATGCAGGATTTACGTTCTCCTGGTTGCAGTAACAATGATGTCTGCCACCTGCAAGCGCAGTACAGGCGGAGATGGTCCTCCTCCCCCGCCGCCGCCACCGGGAACAAACGATGTAGAATTCTGGCTGACCAAAGCGGATGAATCGGTGAAGCTGCAAAAGCAATCAACCATTCTTTCCTTTGGCAGCATCTCCAACCAGTATGCCGATGTTGAAGTAGATGAAAACACCACGTATCAGTCTGTCGATGGTTTTGGATATACGCTCACGGGCGGATCGGCCGAAGTGATCAATTCGTTATCGGCTGCAAAGAAACAGGAACTGCTTCAGGAGCTCTTCACCCGCAATGCAACCGGCATCGGCGTTAGCTACCTGCGCATCAGCATCGGTGCATCCGACCTCAATGCAACGCCGTTCACTTATGACGATATGCCGGCCGGCCAAACTGATGTGGCACTCGATCATTTCAGCCTTGCACCCGACATGAACCATTTGATACCATTGTTAAAAGAGATCATTGCCATCAATCCCAATATAAAGATCCTGGCCACGCCCTGGTCAGCACCGGTGTGGATGAAGGACAAAAATAGTTTTGTGGGCGGAAGTCTTTTGCCCCAGTATTATTCGGTGTACGCACAGTATTTTGTAAAATACCTTCAGGCTATGAAAGCAGAAGGGATTACGATCAATGCCATCACGCCGCAGAACGAGCCCCTGCACGATGGCAATAACCCCAGCATGCTGATGCTTGCGCCCCAGCAAGCGGAATTTATTAAGACAAACCTCGGTCCTGCTTTTCAGGCAGCCGGCATTTCAACGAAGATCATTATCTACGACCACAACTGCGACAAGCCGGATTATCCGATCTCCATTTTGAACGATGCTGCCGCGAAAGCCTTTATAGATGGCTCGGCCTTTCACCTGTATGCAGGTGATATCAGTGCCCTCTCTTCGGTGCATTCTGCGCACCCCGACAGGTCGCTTTATTTTACCGAGCAATACACTGCATCAACAGGCAATTTTGGCGGCGATTTAAAATGGCATTTAAAGAATGTGATCATCGGTTCAATGCGGAACTGGAGCAGGAATGCGTTGGAATGGAACCTCGCGAATGATCCATCCTTCGGACCGCACACCCCGGGCGGCTGCAATTCTTGCAAAGGAGGCATTACGGTCGACAACAGCAACAATTACACAAGGAACGTGGCTTATTACATCATTGCTCATGCCTCCAAGTTTGTTCCGGCGGGCTCCGTGAGGATCAATAGCCCCAGCGTGGGCAGTCTAGTCACCGTGGCCTTTAAAACGCCTGAGGGCAAAAAAGTCCTCATCGTGGAAAATGATGGCAGCGCCGCCCAGGTTTTTAATATTAAATTCAATGGCAGGTGGGTAGTGGCTTCACTCGACGGCGGAAGTGTCGGCAGTTTTATCTGGTGATAAAATCAAATTATTAAAAAAGCATAAGGCCCGTTGGGCCTTTTTTTGTTAGACAGGGGCCCGCAGCCATCTACGGCGGCTTCATAAATAATACGCCCTTGGCAGATCTTAAACGGGCACCGCAAAATATTTGTGCAAGTAAATGCTTGCCTGTACATTTGCAAGCAAATCCTTGCGTATAATGGAAGCCAGAAGGGATGCATTCCAGGCAATCGCCGATCCTACCAGAAGGGCCATCATCGAGCTTATTGCCGAAGAGCCCCGGAACCTGAATGCCATTGCGGAAAACTTCGACATGAGCCGCCAGGCCGTGTCCCTCCACATAAAATTGCTGACGGAATGCGGTCTTATCCGGATGAGGCAGGAAGGAAGAGAAAGATTCTGCGAAGTGCAACTCGAAAAATTGAGTGAAGTCTCGTTCTGGGTGGACCAATACCGGCAGCATTGGGATAATAAACTGAATTCTTTGGAAAAATATCTGCGTCATCTTCAAAAACAAAGGAAAAATGCAAAGCGAAAAAAATAATACGGCAGACCGCGAGCTGCTGCTGAGCCGCCTTCTTGATGCCCCCATCGAACTCGTATGGGAAGTATGGACCGATGCGGGGCACATTGGCAACTGGTGGGGACCCGATGGCTTTAGCAACACCATCAGCAAAATGGACCTGAGGCCCGGTGGCGAATGGAAGCTGGTGATGCACGGCCCTGACGGTACCGATTATAAAAACAAAAGCGTGTTCAGGGAAATCGTGAAGCATAAGAAAATAGTTTACGAACATATTTCTGCACCGAAATTTATCGCCACCATCCAATTTGAAAAGAAGGGTGACAAGACATTGCTTACCTGGCATATGCTTTTTGAATCGAAGGAAAGTTTTCTGCAGACGGTGAAGACGTTCAAAGCGGATGAAGGCCTCAAACAAAATTTAGAAAAATTAAACAGGTATCTCGCCGCTCAATTGGAAAACAATGAATAAGCAGAACCGCAAAGCCGCAGGCGCAAGATCGGGATATGCTCCCATTAACGGCATCATGATGTATTATGAGATACACGGAAGCGGAAAACCGGTAGTGCTCATTCACGGGGGAGGTTCGACGATCCAAACAACATTTGGAAACGTACTTCCTTTACTTGCCAAGAATCGTGAAGTGATTGCAGTGGAGCTACAGGCTCACGGGCGTACGAGCGACAGGGACCAACCGGAATCCTTTACACAGGATGCAGATGATGTGGCCGCCCTCCTGACATATCTTGGTATTGCGAGGGCGGATCTGTTCGGCTTCAGTAATGGAGGTAATACCGCCATGCAAGTAGCGATACGACATCCTGAACTGGTGCGAAAGCTTGTGATTGCCTCTGCCTTTTATAAAAGGGAAGGAATGGTGGAGGGATTTTTTAAAGGCCTTGCCCATGCCACGATCGATGACATGCCTGCTTATTTAAAAGAAGATTTTTTGCGGGTCACCCCCGATCAAGGCAAGCTTCAGAATATGTTTGAAAAGGATAAGGCAAGAATGGTCAATTTTGAGGATTGGGATGAAGAGGAACTTGCTTGCATTAAGGCGCCGGCCCTGATCATCAT
>DATMHB010000327.1:0-5154 GCA_035555175.1 Flavisolibacter sp.
GGACCGCCTCTCTGCACATCAATGATGAGCAAAGGAATTTCAAGCATCATGGCCAGCCCCATTGCTTCCGCCTTCAGGGCCATACCAGGTCCGGACGTAGTAGTTACGCCGAGATGGCCGCCATAGCTGGCACCAATGGCCGCTGTGATGCCGGCGATTTCGTCTTCAGCCTGAAAGGTCTTGATGCCAAAATTCTTGTGCCTGCTGAGCTCATGAAGAATATCAGACGCGGGTGTAATTGGATATGTGCCGAGAAATATACTCAGTCCGCTTTTTACCGAGGCGGCGATCAGCCCATAGGCAAGAGCCTGGTTGCCCATGATGCTCCTGTATGTTCCGGCCTCGATGCGCGCCCTTTCAACTTTAAACTGTGTGGTAAAAGTTTCGGTCGTATCGCCGTAATTATAGCCTGCATGCAAAGCCTTCAGGTTACTGGCGAGGATCTCTGGTTTTTTCGAAAACTTTTCTTCCAGGAATTTTTCTGTGTTCTTCATTTCACGGCCGTACATCCAATACAAAAATCCGAGCACGAACATGTTCTTCGCACGGTCCTTTTCCTTTGTTCCCATTTGGTATTCCTTCAGGGCCTCACGCGTCATCTTGGTAATATCCATCCTGATCACTTCATAGTTCTGAAGCGAATCGTCCTCTATGGGGTTGATCCCATCCGGATAATTGGCGAGTCTCAGGTTCTTTACATCGAAGCCATCCGTATTGACAATGATCTTTCCGCCTTTTTTCAGCGATTTTAAATTGGTCTTCAACGCAGCGGCATTCATGGCCACGAGCACATCAAAGCTGTCACCAGGCGTATAAATACTGTCGCTGGAAAATCGCAGCTGATAGCCGCTCACCCCAGGCAGCGTGCCCTGTGGCGCACGGATCTCTGCGGGAAAGTCCGGAAACGTCGACAGGTCGGACCCCAGCAGTGCGGTGTTGTTCGTGAACTGGGTGCCGGTGAGCTGCATGCCATCACCGCTATCCCCTGCAAATTTTATCACTACGTCCTGCAGAACTTCCTGTTTGCGTTCCATGCCGGCAAAGGTAAGAGAGCGCCGCAGGATTGAAAAATGTAGGGATTTGATTTAGCAATTTTGTTAGGACAGGACAGGGGCCCGCCTACGCCAAGGCTTCGGTGGACAGAGCGAGAAACGGAGCGGGAGCGAGGGACATAGGTAAGACCCGTGCTTTAGCTAGTTTGCCTTTCACCTTTTTATCCTTTGCGAACTTTGCGGCTTTGCGCGAAACAGAGCCCGCCTACGCCAAGGCTTCGGCGGACAGAGCGAGAAACAGAGCGGGAGCGAGGGCAATAGTAACCCAATGCTTTAGGTAGTTGTCTTCTTTTTGCCCCTTTGCGAACTCTGTTGCTTTGCGGCTTTGCGCGAAACAGCGACAACGAAGGGTCAATAGTAAGTTCAGTGCTTTATGCCTTTTTGCGATGCCCCGGACGCCTTTCGACTTTTTCGTGGTTCGCGCGCCACCCCCCGTTAACTCCTGGCTGTCGGATCGCCAAGGTCTTTGCCCTGACTTTTTCTTCTTGCCGCACCTGCAAAAAACCATACGACGCCAATGATGACAACGACGAGTGCTATGAACGGAACAACCATAATTGTATTTCTTCGAATGAAGAGAAAAACCATGCCATTCATCCCCGAAGCATTGCTGCAGAGCTGCTTGCCTGCAAAGTTCAACTCGCCTTCCCCTTACGGTCCCAGTGATCTTTTATTACCGCACCTTCCCGGTCTTTCACGATTACACGTGAATAACGGTCGCCGCGGATCATGCCATCATCTTTAAGTTTACCGATAAACAGACGCATTGCGTTCCCCTCGTGGTCGGTTTCCACTGCAATGTCATTCGTCCTGTACCTGAACTGGACAATTGTCGAGGGTTGAAACTTTCCCTTCAATTTTTTCAGGAGGTCTTCACTAAGACTCATCATAAATGGTTTTTGATCTGAACGCAAAGCACGCCACAAACCCACAGGAATTTGCAAAGAATATTCAACGCATCATTTGCCCTCTTTGCGCTTAATAGTCTCTTCCGGTAGAAGGAACAATTATCATGCAAGAGAACATTCACTAACGGCAATAAAAAAACGTTCCGCGGGCTGCGGAACGTTTTTATCCATTTAACAAGATCAGAATGCTTTTTTGCCTTCGACCTTGTTGCCGTCGGAGTCGAGCTCCACGATCTCATATCCCAATTTCTTCACGCCTTCGAGGATCTTTGCCTTGTCACCCACGAGAAGGATGTTCATCCTGTCCGGATCGAGATATTTTTTCGCCATAGCCTGCATTTGTTCTTTCGTCATGCCCTTCAGGATCTTCTGCTGGATTTCCGTGTAATTAGCAGGAAGATTATAATCCAGAATGCGACGGATGAACTGAGCCTTCTGCGGACCGGTTTCATATCGAAGTGCATCGCTTTGTCCGATCGCGCTCTTCATAAAGGCCAGTTCTTCATTCGTGGGTCCTGACTGAAAATACTCTTTCACTTCTTTCATCACTTCCGCCAGTGCACTATCGGTTGCATCTGCCCTGATGCCGGAGCTGAATTCGTAATCGCCGGAATATTCATCACCGCTGAAGCTGGAACGTGCGCCATAAGTCCAGCCTTTGTCTTCGCGCAAATTGAGATTTAGCCTGCTATTGAATCCACCGCCTAATGGATAATTCATCAGGAAGGCACGATAATAATCTCCTGTGGCATCATATTTTAAACCGGTTGCATAGCCAACGCGGAATTCTGTTTGTGCACCCTTCGGCACATCTACGAGGTATACTCTCGTCTTATCAACTGCCGGCGTTGCATCAGGCTTTGCCAATTGGATCTTTTTCCTGGGTAATTTATTAAGAAAGGCCAGCTTCGGCATTACTTCCTGCTGCGTGATGTCGCCTACCACCACCACTTTGGCATCCTGCGATGTCATGTAATTTTTATAGTAATTCTCAACATCCTGAAGGGTGATGTTCTTTACAGTTTCAGCTGTTCCGTCTTCACTGATACCAAGAATACTTTTGTCGCCATAATTTAATTTGGCGAATATTTCGTTTGCTACGCTTGCAGGTTGTCCCTTCTGCGACTTGAAATATTGAGCCGCCTGCTGCTGCAACCTGTCATACGACTGCTGTGTAAATTTCGGCTTGAACAAACGCTCCTGCAATAAAGCGAGTGTTTTGTCGAAATTTTTCTTCAGCGATTGCACCGTATACGTCACTCCATCTGTGGTGCTGTTGATATTGATAGAGCTGCCCAGCTTTTGTAATTCTACGGACATTTGCTCCGCTGTGTAGTTCTTTGTGTCCTCCATCATCATGTCGGCAAAGAAGGAAGCCAGTCCGGCTTTGGAGAGATCTCCTGCAGAGGCAAGGTGGCCACCGGGAATAGTCAGCGAAAATGTGACTGTCGGAATTTCAGTATTCTGTGTTCCGATCACTTTTGCACCGTTAGACAATTCTTTTTTCCAGAATTTAGGAACGCTGACGATGGGATTGGCACCACTCGCAGGTATTTTGCTGCGGTCGAAATTATCTTTGGCTTTGCTGTATCTCAATCCGGCGTATCCATAATCCGGTGCCTGGTATTTGCTTGAATCGATCTTGTAATTATCCGGAGCGGCTACAAGCGCTTCCTGCCCTTTGGGCAATACACTGAGGACAACCGAGCCTTTGCCCCTGATATATTTATTGTATGCCGCCATCACATCCTCTTTTGTAAGCGACGAATACATTTTCAGCAGATCGGCGATTTTATTAGGATTACCGGTGAAAGTCTGGAAAGCGGCAAGCTGTGAAACTTTGCCGGCAACACTTTGCAGGCCATTGATCACTTGCGCTTCCTGGCTGCTCTTGAATTTTGTAACATCATCTTCAGTTACGCCTCTTGCTTCAAATGAATCAAGTGAAGCCCTGAATAATTTCTCCATGTCTGCAAGGCTCTTTCCCGGAGCGGGAATGATATTGAAAATAAATTCTCCTGCAAGCTCCGACAACTGGCTGAACGCCGAAGCCTGGAAGGCAAGTTTGTTTTTCGTGAGCTGCTGATACAGAACAGAATTCCTTCCCTGACCAAGTACTTGTGCCAGACATTGCAAAGCAGCCATGTCATTATTGTAATTAGGAACGGTTGGATAAACGATTGCCAGCAACGGCTGCCGCGCATAGTTGTCCGTGTAGGAAGCATAACGTGTGCTTTCGAGGCGAACCGGCTCAAAGGACTGAGGCTTCACTTCCGGTCCGGCTGGAATAGGGCCAAAATATTTTTCGGTGAGTTTCAAAACGTCTGCCGTCTTCACATCGCCGCCGATCGTAAGCGTTGCGTTGTTAGGTCCATACCAGCGCAGGAAGAAATTCTTTAGATCATTCACATCACTGCGGTTGAGGTCTTCAAGATAGCCAATGGTGAGCCAGGAATAAGGATGGCCATAAGGGTAGAGGTTCTTGCTATAAGTTTCCGACACCAGGCCATACTGGCGGTTATCATAATTCTGTCCTCTTTCATTCTTCACGGTTGATCGCTGGATCTCAAATTTTTTCTGCGTCACCGCATCGAGGAGAAAGCCCATGCGGTCGGCCTCCAGCCAAAGCGCTTTCTCAAGCTGGTTGCTTGGAACTGTTTCATAATAATTCGTGCGGTCGCGATTCGTGCTGCCATTGAGGCTGCCGCCCGCCTCGCTCACGATCTTAAAATGCTCCTCGTCGGCAACGTGATCGCTTCCCTGGAACATCATGTGTTCGAAGAAATGGGCAAAGCCCGATTTGCCGATCTGTTCACGCGCCGATCCAACGTGATAGGTCACGTCGACATGAACAACCGGGTCGCTATGGTCTTCGTGAACGATCAGGGTAAGTCCGTTGGGAAGAACATACTTCTCGTAAGGGATGACGAGCTCATTACCCTTCCGCGTTACTTTCTCTACCAATTTCGCCTGCCCGAATGAAGTGGAGGCAATCAGCAGAAGAAAAAATGAGAGTGCAAATACTTTTTTCATCAGTGTGTAGTTTAATTAATGGATGGTGGAACGATGAACCCTCCGGGTTTGTTGGCAGCCCATCGTTCATCAGCAATTGAAGGACGGCAAAATAAGACAATTAGACCTGCCGCCGGTAACCATTTATCAAATTCCTGGGCAATGGCGGAGGTTTAAAGCAG
>DATMHB010000328.1:0-3991 GCA_035555175.1 Flavisolibacter sp.
CCGGAAATAATTGCCAACTGCCGAGAAAATTATATAACTGCACCATGATGGATCAGGAGTTATTCAGAGACCGCCTATTCAATCTCAGCTTGCAAAGATTTTGTTTTCACGTCAATAAAAAAAGAAAGTATATAATTGTTCGACAAGCCCTGTTGTCAAAACGCAGAAAAGACGCCTTCGCCGTCTCAGGAAATTTAAACGCAAAGCAGGCAAAGGAAGCACCTTTAGACAACAACGGCGACGGACATTAGTTTACTGTTGGTCCGCCTAGTGTCTGCCGGCAACAACAGGATCTTAGTCAGTAATAATTAAGGGACCGGAGATTGAAATCCGTTCACGAAAATCCCGTGTCCCCCGAAAATACAAAAGAGAGGAGACAGGGGCGAACATCAAAAGTGAAACCCAAACCATCGCAAAGCGCCCTGGAATCTTTGCATTTCTTCCTTTGCGTTCTTCGCGCTTAATTCTTAGATCAATTGTTGAATTACCGGCGCGCGCTTCACACCTCTTTTTCCAGTACAATAAATTGAAGCGGTTGGCGGTGTTCGCCAAAGCGGCCATCGTTGGGAAAAGGCTTTATAATGCCCGTTTCATGATAACCATTGCGTTCATACCACGCGATCAGTTCTTTTCGAACGGAGATCACCGTCATTTCGATGAGTGCGCAGCCAATTTTTTTTGCTTGCACTTCCGCGGCACGCAACAATGTTTTGCCTATGCCCCTGGCCTGGATCTCCGGATCAACGGAGAGCATCCCGAGATATAATTTGTCTCCTTGTTTTTCAAGATACACACAACCAACGATCTTCCCGGCTTCCGAATATTTCAGAACAACTGCGTCAGGATTTTTAATCAAACGTTCCAGTGAGGAAGCGTCTGTTCTAACAGTACCATCAATCAGGTCTGCTTCGTGGGTCCAGCCTTTCTTTGCAGCTTCACCCCTGTAAGCGCGATTGACAAGTTGCACCAGCTGATGCAAATCCGTGATGTCGGCGGGAGCGATCGGGGATAGGTCCATTGACCTAAAGATAAAGTTTGAGTTGAACTCTATCCATTGGCCTCAGAAAGTTTATCTGAGGCAACTTCCTTAGGCAAGACTGTTTACAAGAACATAAAAGCTTACGCCCCAAAATGTAAGGAATAAAAGGATCATAAAGAGCGTCGTACTCATTTTGAACTTATCGTGCGTATCATCACTCGCCACTAATAATCTATTCAACACCTGTTTCATAAAATCGGTTTTGTTTTCTACTACTATTGAGAATAGTGTGCCATTTTTCGCTTGTGCGATAAAAAAGGGAGGAAAACGCCTTATCAAAGGGCCCCGCTGGGGAATGCCTGCCACAAGCACAGCAAAAAAGTAGAATAATTACCGGATCAGGGTCACAGTTCCCTTCTGAATATAGGGCTCGCCCTTGTAATCTACGGCATTAACGATCCATATAAAGGTCCCCGGGCCTTGCTCCCTGCCGTTCACCCTGCCGTCCCAGCCGAGTCCGTTTGTCGTAGTGCTGAAGACCAGCTGGCCCCATCTGTTATAAATATTGAAATACCGTATCGCCTGAATGCCTACCCCCACCGGGCTCAGTTTATCGTTCTTTCCATCGCCATTGGGCGTGAAGGCAGAGGGTACAAAAACACTCGGCAGCGTTTTATAGATCCTGACCAGCAAAGATGCAGAATCATAGCAGCCCGCCTCGTCGAACACCAGGACCTTATATTTGAAAAATTCGGCTTCAGAAGTAAAGACGCCGACTGGATTGGCAATGTTCGCCGCGGACAGATAGGTGGGAGGCAGCCATTGATAACTTGATCCTCCCGTTGCATTGAGTTGCAATGGCTGGTTGACGACCACCGAGGTGTCTCTCCCTGCAAAGGCGGTGATCCTGGCCCTTACCGATACTACAATGGTATCTGTTCCCGGCTTGGGACAGCCGCCATTATTGAATGATGAAAGCACATACGCGGTTGTTGTTGTAGGCCTGGCCACGGGGCGTAGAACTGTGCTGCTGCTCAATGTACCCGGCGGCGACCAGCGATAAGAAATGCCGTTGCCCTGCCCATGCAATTGCGCTGTGGTGCCATAGCATATGGTGGTATCTGCCCCGGCGATCGCTACCGGATAAGGTGCTGTATTGATAGTGATCGGCCTTGTTGCAGAACAGCTGCCAATAATGGCGGTTACCTGATAGGTGGTATTGCTTGTGGTAATGCAAAATGGATTGGGCACTGTGGCATCGATAAATTGGGCGGCCGGCGTCCACGAATAATGAAGTGCGTCCGATGTTGTTCTGAGGCGAATGGTATCGCCCTGGCAGATCAATGAATCATTCATTACGTGCAGCGTAACGTGATCCACCACGCTCACTTTTACTGAGTCTGAATTGAGACAACCGTTATCGTTGAGGTGCACAGTGAAGACCGTTGTGACTGCAGGCGATACTGTGGGATCGGGCGTGTCAGCATTGATGATACCGGATACCGGTGTCCAGGTGAAATTGCCATTGCCCTGCGCGTGCAATTGCAGCTGATCATTTGCACAGATCAGCGTATCCCTGAAGGCAAGTCGAACAGGAGGTTTATCTACTATTGAAATGGCCTTTTGTGCCGTATCCCTACAACCTTTTGAATTGGTGGCAATGAGCTGGACGCTTTTAACGCCTTGCATCGGATAAGTGTAGACCGGATTTCGTTGAATGGAAAAATCATTAACGCTGGTCGCTTCGCCAAAATCCCAGCTCCATGAATTAACTGTCCCGTACACAGTTGAGGAAAGATCAGTGAACTGAGACGGTTTGAGAAAACAAATGCCGCTTACCGAAAAATCCGGAAAGAATCCGGGATACACGCGCACTAGCGAAGTTGCGGAGTCCGAGCACTGGTCATCAGGGTTGATCAGCAATTTTATTTTGTAAAGACCCGTGTCCGCAAAAGTATAATTGGCTGTTGGCGTGGTGGTCGTGTACAACAGGTTTCCCGAACTATTCAAAAATTTCCAATTGTAAGTGTGGATCAGCGGGCTGCTCGAGCCATTGCTTACTGAAAGCGTTTTACTTGTTTTGCACAACATGTATTCCGGATCAAGTACCGCTGCCGCGATGGTGCACGGGGCAATAAAGATCTGGAGGTCCTTGCGCTGTGTGGCAATCACTACATTGTTTCTGATCTCTTCAACGCAAACGGTGACCACGTACACGCCTGCGGTCGGCGCCACTCCTGTTATGAGTCCTGTATTTTGATCGATCTGTACCTGAGTGCCAAGTGGCGCGGATGCGGAAAACCCGGTTCCGTAAGGCACATCTACAAACGGAGGCGGAGGCGTGGGAGACACAGTTCCGGAGCTGCCACTTACATAGGCTCCGCGAAAAGAGTAACGGAGGTTGTCGTTGTCCTGATCGAGCGCCGCGAAGCTATATGTGAACGGATTATCGGCGCACACCATAACGAGATCATTACCTACGAAAACGGCACTGTGGTTTTGCGGACCGGATGGAACAGCGGATGTGCCGGGTATTTCTGCCGTATAAGTGGCACCGATCAATCCATACCCGGGAGCCAGATTGTTGATGCCGGCGATCCTGTAATTTACCTGGCTCGCCAACACATATCCGTTCGCATTGGGAGGCAGTACTACGGAAAAATTATAATAACCAACATCATAACAAACGGTAGGTGGATTGGATATGCAGGGATTGGCGTTGGAAGCGAGACTGATGTTTGTCTGGCTCGATAACCCAACATTCACATCCATGATCCTGATGCCCGTGCCCTTGTCAAAAACCGAAACTATTGTTGGATTGTTGAATTGCCTGGCACTGTTGCAGCGCATATATAATTTTAGTGTGACGGCATAACGGTACTGGCCATTTGAAAAGTCTGAAAGCGTGTAATACATTTCGCCGCCCGTAATGTGATCGGCCAGGGCAGGAAAGGAAAACACCAGTAGGGTAAGAAAACCAGAAACGATCTTTTTCATGGGAACCATAAAGTA
>DATMHB010000329.1:0-2046 GCA_035555175.1 Flavisolibacter sp.
CCATACGTTGGACACGCCACTTGAAAAAGGCAATGCACGCAATAAAAGAATATCGGTCGTGATGGTCTTATATAATTCAACCGAGCCGCTGATGCGGTTATTGATCAATCCAAAATCCAAACCAAGATTAGTGGTCGTTGACGTTTCCCATTTCAGATCGGGACTGCCGATGGTTGGATTAAATTGATACACTGTTTGCTGAACGTCTCCAAAGCCCATGTTCTGGCTAATGACGAGCGTACTTTGCGTGCCGTATGGATTGATGCCGTAATTACCTGCCTTGCCCCACGTGGCCCGCAGCTTCAAATCTGTAAGCCAGGTGGCATTGCTCAGGAATGATTCACGGTTGATGTTCCAGCCCAGTCCAACAGAAGGAAAATAATCCCATTTATGACCAGGCGCCAGTCGTGATGCGCCATCGGCACGGTAGGTCGCGGTCAATAAGTATTTGCTGTTGTAGCTATAGTTCAACCGGCCTGCAAATGATAGATTATTCCATCCGGTATAGCCCGAACTTATAGCTACGTTTTGCTGCGCGGCGCCGAGGTTGTAGTAACCCTGCGAAGCCAGCAATTGCGCGTCACCGGAACCCTGCACATTATCATCATCGCTTTGAAGGTAACTTACGACGCCGGTAAGTGTCAACGCATGGTTGCTTATTTTCTTATTGTAGGTGACAATATTATCCCAATTGAAAAACCGGCTGAATCCTGCGGTCATCGAAGATGAATTCACCGGATTATTTCTTTGCGCCAGTGAAGTTGCCGCATTAAAAATTCCGCGCCTGTTGAAGTTGAGCGTAGAACCAAAATTGGAACGGATGGTAAGATCGTGAATGGGATTTATCTCCAGGTAGGCATTGGCCATGATATTTGTTCTGATCGTATTATCCTTTGCGATCAGGTCGCCGCGTTCATCAGTGAGCGGACTCAATACGGACGGGTCGCCATTCAGGGGATACAGGTTCACATTGCCGGCCGAATCGAAAGGAATCCCCAGCGGTACTGTAGATAATACAACAGACAGCGGATCTCTACGGCTATTGAGATTTGAATAAGCAATCTGACTTAACAGGCCGGCCTTTAGCCATTTGAACAGATTGTGATCGAGATTGAAACGCACATCATACCGGGTGAAATCGTTTCGTTTCAGCATCCCTTCTTCACGGAAATAGCCAAGCGATAACAAGCTCTTTGTTTTTTCCGTGCCACCCCTCACAGAGATCGTATGACTTTGCTGCCGACCATTGCGGTTGAGCAGGTCATACCAGTTTACCCACTGATTTGCCTGCACCGCATTCCATTCACTCGCTTTGGGAAAAAGCTTGGGATCATCGGCGGGACCCGACCATTGGCCTGCCGCGCGGAAGGCCTCCCGCCTCAATTGAATATAGTCCTCCCGCAGCCGGGGCTCAGGAAAGGCAGTGTAGCCATTGATGCCATAGTATCCGCTGTAGCTGATGCTGGTCTTGCCAGCCGTTCCTTTTTTTGTTGTCACGATGATAACACCATTCGCGCCTTGCGCACCATAAATGGCCGTAGCGGAAGCATCTTTTAAAACGTCGATGGATTCAATATCGTTCGGATTAAGATCGCTGATGCTGCCACCCTGAAAACCATCGATAACGTACAGAGGCGTATTCACTCCGTTGATGGAGCGTTCCCCCCTTACGAAAATGTTCGATCCTGAACCTGCCACGCCCGACGCACGTGTAATGTCCACACCTGCAACACGTCCCTGCATGGCCTCAACCGGATTGAATGTTGGCGTGCGAACGATCTCTTCGCCCTTGATGGAAGACACTGCGCCGGTGAGATCCCTTTTTTTAACCGTACCATATCCGATCACTACCACTTCATCCATGGTTTTTTGCGTGGCCGACATGTTCACTGTGATGCTCGTGCGGTGGCGGAGCTCGATTTCCTGCGTTCCCATGCCCACATAACTAACGATCAGCGTGGCATTGAGAGAAGGCACTGCAATGGAAAATTCTCCCTGGTTATTGGAGACCGTGGTGGTCGCTGTTCCTTTTACATTGATCGATAC
>DATMHB010000330.1:0-4774 GCA_035555175.1 Flavisolibacter sp.
CAATGGGACTGGATCACGCTCTCGCCAAAAAAATTCAAAGAGCCGCTGCCGGATATCCT
Source organism: Flavisolibacter sp. (assembly GCA_035555175.1). Taxonomy (GTDB): domain Bacteria; phylum Bacteroidota; class Bacteroidia; order Chitinophagales; family Chitinophagaceae; genus Flavisolibacter. Next base: position 60 of record DATMHB010000330.1, read on the forward strand.
CCCACATATCAATGAGCTCAAGGTCGTGGTCTTTCATAGATCTGATTTTGCCTGGGCGGAAAAATGGGCGGCGAAGGTCGGACCCGGATGCATACTGTACCTGCAGCCTGAATGGAGCAAGGCCGCTGCCATAACACCATTGATCATTGATTATATCAAAGCCAATCCGCGGTGGCAGCTTTCTCTGCAAATTCATAAATACATTAATGTGCCGTAGCAATTCAAATTCATCCGGCCGCCCGGGCACAGACCGTTACAGATACGACTTCATCCTTTGTGCTCCGTTCTTCAAAGCCTTGGCGTAGAAGGATGCTCTTTCCCGCAAAGCCGCGGTTTAAAGATCCATCAAAACAAACATCAAATAAGTTTGTACAGCTTGCCTGGTAAACTTTTAATAATGTTCTGGATCTCGAGGTTTAAAACGGCTGCCGCAACGGCACTGCTGGTGAGGCCAGTCTTTAAATGAATTTCGTCAATGGCCGCAGATTCCTGGCCCTGCAGGATCTGTATGATCTGCTGTTCTTCAGCAGAGAGCTCGATAAACAATTCTCTTTGTCTTTTTATTTCTTTCTTTCTTTCCTTCCAACCCATTACTTCAAGCAGGTCGCTGGCGTCGGTGAGCAGGATGGCTTTATTGTACTTGATGAGATGATTGCAGCCGCTGCTGCCCTTATCAGTAGTACGTCCCGGAACAGCAAACACATCGCGGTTGTACGCGTCGGCAAGCTTCGCGGTGATCATGCTGCCGCCCTTAATGCTGGTTTCTACAAGTATGGTCGCATCGCTAATACCTCCCACGATGCGGTTGCGCAGGGGGAAATGATGCTTTTCGGGTTGTGTGCCGCTAAAGAATTCTGTGAGCATGCCACCGCCTTTTTTCACCATTTCTTTTGCAAGGCCCGTGTTCTCGACCGGATAAACCGTGTCGAGGCCATGGCCGACCACACCCACCGTGGGCAGTTCATATTGCAGCGCCGCCTTGTGCGCGATAGAATCAATTCCAAAGGCAAGACCGCTCACGATGAGGATGCCATGACCGGCCAGGTCTTTCACCAGCTGCTCAGTGACCTGCTTTCCATATTCGGAAAAACTTCTTGTGCCCACAATCGAAAGAACTTTTGAATTGTTGAGGTTTGCTTCGCCTTTGTAAAAAAGGAGAATGGGCCCGTCGTAACAATGCAGTAAGCGCACAGGGAAATCTTTTTCAGTAAGGAACAGGGGCTTGATGTTGTACTTTTCTATGAACCTGATCTCCTGCTCCGCTATCTCAAAATCGTTGAAAGTTTTGATCGAGCGTGCACGCACGCTGCCTATGCCCTCAATCTTTTCGAGGTGCTCGGGCCGCTCCTTAAATATGGCGGAGGCCTCGCCCAATTCGTTGAGCAAAATGCGCGCCTGCACGTCTCCGATATTGGGCACCAGGGTAAGAGCAAGCTGGTAAAGAAGTTCCATAATGCCGCGTTGACTTAGCTGTTTGCAAAGAAGTGATCAGGAATATAATTCCGGAGAAGCTCCGGCAGTGAACCAGAAACAGCGCTAATTTATGAAGCCCTTCAATGTCATTGCCGATAAAATCCTCCGGCTCCATTGTGCTTTTGACCGCGATCCGCAGCTTCCATTATCGCGCAATGACTTTTATCTCCGTTCTTCTGTTCTGCGCCCTTCCTTCTTCGGTCTTGTTATCAGCAACGGGCCGGGTGGCGCCAAATCCTTTTGCTGAAAGCCTTGCGGCAGCAATGCCTCTTCCGGTAAGGTATTTGACCACAGATCTTGCGCGATTCTCGGAGAGCTTCAGATTATCCGCAGCCGTACCGATATTGTCGGTATGTCCTTCAATCTGGATCTTCACCGTTGGATTATCCTGCAATAATTGAAGCAACTTTTCTAGCTCCACCGCAGATTCATTCTTTAATTCAAATTTGTTGAAGTCGAAAAATATGTTGCGCAATACAACCGCCGCATTGAGTTCGATCGGTTGCAAAGGAATGTTTTTCTCGTAAGTGGAATCAGGCGACTTATCCTTCAAAGAATAATTGTCCGAGAAAAACAGGTACCCCTTGCGGTTCACATTGAATGCATAGTCCTTTCCAACGGGAAGGGTAATGAGGTAGTTGCCCGTTTCGTCTGTCTGCACTCTCGAAATCGTGCGTTTGCTGGAAAGGTCCGTAAGTTCAACGGCAGAAGGAAGTCCTGCAGACGTCTTCCTGTCGAACACCCTTCCTTTGATCCAGAGCGTTTTCGCAGGACGTATATCCGGCCTCATTTCAAAACTATAAATATCGAGTCCGCCCCTGGTATCACTTCTGTCGCTGGCGAAATAGGCGGTCTTTCCATCGGCGGCGATAAAGAGGGTGCCTTCGCGGTCGATCGTATTGATCGGATAACCGAGGTTATCCGGCTTCGACCAGCTGCCATCCGCGTTCCTTCGTGTTACAAAAATGTCTTCATCGCCATAGCCGGGCAATCCGCTTGAAGTAAAATACAAAGTCTGATTGTCTGCATGAATGAAAGGACATTGCTCGTCGCCGGCCGTGTTGATGCCCGGCCCGAGATTCTCAGGCTCGCTCCATCGGCCGTTCGGCAGAATGTGTGCAACATAAATATCACTGCCTCCGTATCCGCCATAACGCCTGCTGGCAAAATAAAGATCGCGCTTGTCGGGTGAAAGACTGGGCTGCGACTCCCATTGGTCGGTATTGATCCTTCCGCCAAGATTCAGCGCTTCGCTCCAGCCATTATTGGTGAGATAAGATATATAAAGATCGCAGCTGCCATAGCCGCCGGGCCGTTCGCATCCGGTGAACACGAGCCATTGTCCGTCCTGCGAAAGATTCAGCGCGCCTTCGTTCTGTGGCGTATTGATACTTCCGGTAAGCCTTGTCGCATTCTCCCAGTTATTGCCGGAGCGGCGGCTGCTGTAAAAATCCTCGTTCGAATAATTCAGTTTCCGTGTAAAGACCATCTGGCTGCCATCGATGGGGATCGAAGGAAAATATTCTGATGCCGCCGAATTGATCCCATCACCCATATTCTTCGGCGCAAAAACATAATTGTCCGATGCGTGGCGGCGTGCAAAGTCAACCGCGAACTGATAGCATTTTCTTCTGTACTCCGCCGCCTTTCTCGTTACTTCGGCAAGGTCTGTTCTTGCCAGTAAACCATTAATAGCGGTCAGCGCTTTTTCAAATTCACCCTGCCCCGCAAGATTGATGGAATACGGAAGCCGGTAATCCGAAGTATAATTGCTGTCGAGCGCAAATGCTTTTTCATACCAGGATATGCTTTGCGTATAATTCTTTGTTTCTCCGTAAACGCCTCCAAGTGAAAGATAGGCATCGATAAATGCAGGGTCTTTCTGGATCGCCGCCTGCAGCGAGGCGATGGCTTCATTGTACTTTCCATCCTGCGCGGATTCAAGCGCTTTATTGTAAGCTTCCGATGCCTTCTTATTGACCTTTGAAACATCGTACTGCGCCGATGCCAAGCGAAAGCCGAAGACAACGAAGAAGGCGAGAAGGATTCGGAGGTTTTTCATGCGATGAAGATAAAAACAAATTGATAGGACGGAAAGGCGGGCATATATTTTAACAATCAGCCATGGACCCGGCTCGTGGGCAGAGCGGGGAACAGAGCCGGTCTAAGCCAGGGCTTTAACCGACAGGGCGCAGCGTGAACGGACAGTGGTAGGCCAAGTTGTACAGGCCTTTTGAATTTTGTCTCCGCCGCACGAGGAACTTTTAAATTCGGTTTTTTTATTGCATTGCGCCTTCGCCCCTCGCGTACCCAGGGGTGTCGCTAACACCACTTATCATCTTTTGAGGTTCGACACCCTAACTTTATCGCATGCAAGTGGATTATCTCATCGTTGGCCAGGGCCTATGTGGCACCATGCTGTCGTGGTTCCTTCATAAAGAAGGACGATCATTTCTGGTCATCGATGACGGCAATGAGCATTCGTCTTCAAAAGTGGCTGCAGGCATCATCAATCCGGTTACGGGCCGCCGTTATGCCTACACCTGGATGATAGACGAGATCATGCCCTTTGCGGTGGAAGTATACCAGGAAATGGGACGTTACTTCAATGTGGCGTTCATTATGCAGAAAGGCATCATTGATTTTTTTCCTTCCCCCCAAATGCGCAATGCATTTATCGGCCGTCATGCCGAGAACGATACGTACTTGCATGCGTATCCCGACCAAAACCATTTCAACCAGTATTTCCAGTATGATTTTGGATGTGGAGAGATCCGCCCGGCCTACCTTGTACAGGTGCAAAGCCTTCTTTCGGCCTGGAGAAAAAGATTATTGGAATGGAATTCGTTTCAGGAAGGAAAATTTGATTTGAAAGAGCTGGAGGTCCATCATGATGGCATTTCTTATGCAGGTGTTTCCGCTGAACGCATCATTTTTTGCGATGGTGTGTCCGGCATCGGCAATCCCTGGTTCTCACGTCTCCCTTTTGCACCCAACAAAGGAGAAGCGCTGCTCATCGAATGCGAAGGACTCACGAATGAACATGTGTATAAAAAAGGGCTGATGCTGGCGCCCCTGAGCCAGCCGCATAATTTTTGGCTCGGCTCGAATTACCAGTGGGAATTTGCGGATGATCAGCCGTCCAAACGTTTTTATGAACACGGGGAAGCGGTGCTGAAAGGGTGGTTAAAAAAACCATTCAGGATACTGTCGCATAAGGCTGCAATAAGGCCCGCAACTAT
>DATMHB010000331.1:0-3011 GCA_035555175.1 Flavisolibacter sp.
CGTCCACCCATGCCTGCTCCCATTGGGGCAAAGGATCACCGGCAATTGTTTCTATATATATAAGATGTGTTTTTGAAACGGCGCTGTTGACCGGCCTTCCATTATTATCCACTCTTACGGTTCCTGAAATCGATTCGCGCACAAAGGCCTGTGCATTGGAAATTCCGTATTTTGGCGTGCATCCGCCAGCCAGAATAATACTGGCAAAAATGATTGCATGACGGGTATTCATAAGCTAAATTTATGGATTAATACAGGGACAACTTAAGACAATCGGAAAGCGTATTATAAAGTAACTTTATTTTTCACCTAGTTTTTCCATTATGCTGTACTTGAGAAAATTATTGACGGTATCCTTTGTTCTGACCATGTGGATACTTTCGGGCTGTGGGCTTAAACCCGCAGTGGAGAAGGGCGAGGAAGGGGAGATGTTCTCTGAAACCGACCGTCTTGATCTGGCTATGAAACAGGAGTTCCTCATGACGAGGGATCCAGCCCTCGGCTATGTACCCAAAGACCGCCTGACCGCCGCACTCGCCTATACCAAACAATTGTCAGCCAGCAGGGCGCTCCGTATTGATGCCATTACCTGGCAGGAGCGGGGACCCAATAATGTAGGCGGTCGTGTAAGAGCATTGTTTGTAGATTCAAGAGACGCAACAGGCAACACAGTATTTGCTGCGGGCGTAAGCGGTGGCATTTGGAAAGCGACCAATTTTAAAGGTACGCCCACATGGACGCCCATGAGCGAATCAATGGGCAGCCTTGCGGTTTGCGCACTGGCACAGGATCCTTCGAGTCCCAATACCATGTATGCCGGAACCGGTGAAGGATGGTTCAATAACAATGCAGTTCGCGGCAATGGTATCTGGAAATCGACGGATGGAGGATCCACCTGGAACAAACTGGCCGCTACCGATTCAACTGCCAGCAACAGCTCACACAATTTTGATTATATCCAGGACCTTGTTGTCAACAGCGGCGGGATCCTGTTTGCAACGGGAAGGCCCAGCCGCTATTGTAATACCGGCGGCGTAATGCGGTCGGCCGACGGCGGTGCCACCTGGACCCGCGCCGTGGGCCACGTTGTAACAGGGGCAACTGTTTGCGATAGCGCCTACGATTATCTGGGCGCTGACCTCGAGATCGCAAAGAATGGCGATATCTATGCCACCACAGGTTTTAATAATAAAGGTGAGATCAATGATTTGGGACGCATCTGGCGTTCAGCTGCTACCAACGGCTCTAATATCGGAACGGCCGGAACGTGGACCGACATTACACCGGCCGGGACATGGCAGCGCATCGAGCTGGCCTGCGCACCCAATAATGCAGCGGTTCTGTATGCATTGCTCGAAGGCACCGGAACCAGCATCGGCGCCATAAAAAAGACGACCGATTTTGGCGCCACATGGACCGACCTTCCGTTGCCGAACTGGTGCAACCAGGGAAGCAACTCTACCGATTTCACTAACAACCAGGCTTGGTTCGATCTGATAGCTGCCGTTGATCCAAATAACAGCAACACGATCGTGATTGGTGGTATCGACCTGTTTAAGTCCACTGACGGCGGTGCCACTTGGAACCAGATCACGCAATGGGCCCGTAACTGTTCTTCGTTGCCCGTAGTGCATGCGGACCAGCATAATATTATTTTCTTACCCGGTTCCAGCACCGAATTCATTGCGGCTAACGATGGAGGTTTGTATTTTACGAATGATGCCGGCGCTACTTTCGCTACCTATACGCAACCCAATCTGAACGGGGCGAACCAAACAACGTATTCATCAAAGAATACAGGCTTTAATGTAACACAGCTTTATGGCTGCGATATACATCCTACAGCCACCAATTATTTCCTTGCGGGAGCCCAGGACAATGGTTCTTTCAAATTCACTAATCCGGGAGTGAATACCGTCGTTGAAGCCAGCGTTGGCGGAGATGGAGGTATTTGTCACATAGACCAGACCGACGGTAATATCCAGATCCTGTCTTATGTGTACAACAACTATTATTACTCCAGGAATAATGGGGCGACTTTCAATCGCATCGAGTTCAATAATGGCGGAGAGTTCATCAATGCAAGTGACCTCGATGATGTAAAAAAATTCGTTTATTCAGGCAGCGGCCCCAACACCTATGGGCTTCTCAATCTTTCAGGCAGCGGAACGCCCACCTTCTCTACTGTGAATCTTACTGCACTTGGCGGACGGACGGTTTCGGCCGTGAAAGTTGATCCGACAGTTGCCACAGGAGGAACGGTATGGATCGCCGGGTTCGATTCCACATTCACCAACCGTCCCAACATTATTAAACTCACGAATGCCAATACTACAACGCCGACAGCAGCAGTCAATGTTGTTCTTTCTGCTGCGCCTGCGGGCTCGTTCATTTCATCGATCGATGTAGACAGGAATAATGCGAGCCATCTGCTTATCACTCTGTCGAATTACGGCATCACGAGTGTCTATGAAAGTACTAACGGCGGTTCAACCTGGGCAAGCATCGAAGGAAATCTTCCCGATATCCCGGTTCGTTGGGGACTTATTGTTCCCTCCAATGCAAGCGTAAATGGCGTTACCGGTGGAGGATTTCTGTTGGCTACAGAAGTGGGCGTGTGGTATGCAACAGGTTCAAGTGGCGCATCTACTACCTGGGCACCACAAAATACAGGATTGCCGAATGTGAGAACTGATATGTTGCGCTACAGGCCTTCTGATAATTTGCTCGCTGCCGCTACGCATGGAAGAGGTTTGTTCACTTCAACCATTACGTCGATAGCTACGGGCGTTCCAACGGTTGACAATACGCGCAGCTTTATCAAATACGGTTCGGCGGGCAGGGAGCGTCTTTTCGTTAAGATCGGTAATCTTGCCACCACAAAGATGCAGGTGCGGATATTCGATGCAGCAGGAAGGCTTGTGTATTCGAACGATACGGGCTATGCAGATCAGAACATCAATATCGGCGCACTCTCCTCGGGCAGTTACATCCTGATGATCTACGGCAAC
>DATMHB010000332.1:0-12212 GCA_035555175.1 Flavisolibacter sp.
AGCGAAATTATCAATATCACTTTGTCCGATGGTGCCATTCGTCACTATCCTAAGGGAACAACCGCGCTTGATGTGGCTAAATCGATATCGGAAGGCCTGGCCCGCAAGGTGCTGGCCGCCGAGGTAAATGGCCAGGTTTGGGATGCAACAAGGCCACTGAATGAGAATGCCCGTCTCAAATTACTGACCTGGGACGATAACGGCGGCAAGAATACATTCTGGCATTCTTCTGCCCACCTCATGGCTGAAGCCATCGAATCGATGTTTCCCAACGTTAAATTTTGGGTTGGCCCCCCTGTTGACAACGGATTTTATTATGACGTAGACCTGGGCGACAGGTCCATCACAGAGGAAGACCTTAGGAAACTGGAAGTAAAAATGGCTGAGCTCGCGAAACAAAACAATGTTTATGTGCGCAAGGAAGTTCCGAAGAATGAAGCCGTTCAATATTTTTCATCCAAGGGTGATGAATATAAACTGGATCTGTTGCAGGGGCTCAAAGATGGAGAGATCACATTTTATACGCAGGGCAATTTTACTGACCTCTGCCGCGGCCCGCATATTCCAAGTACAGGCTTTATCAAGGCTATAAAGCTCACCAATATTGCAGGCGCGTATTGGAAGGGCGACGAAAAGAACAAGCAGCTGACCAGGATCTATGGCGTAACATTCCCTTCTCAAAAGCAGCTGGATGAATACCTTCATTTGCTGGAGGAGGCAAAGAAGAGAGATCATCGGAAGCTCGGCCGCGAATTAAGCATTTATACCATGGATGATGATGTAGGCCAGGGCCTGATCATGTGGATGCCGAATGGCACTATCATCATTGAAGAACTGGAAAAGCTGGCGAAAGAAACCGAAAATGACGCTGGTTATAAAAGGGTGGTGACCCCGCACATTGCCAAAGAAAGCATGTACCTCACCAGCGGGCATCTTCCTTATTATGCCGACAGCATGTATCCACCGATGGAACTGGAAGGGGAGAAGTATTATCTCAAGTCAATGAACTGTCCGCATCATCACAAGATCTACGCGGCTGAGCCAAAAAGCTATCGCGATCTTCCTTATCGTATTGCGGAATATGGCACCGTATACCGTTATGAGCAGAGCGGAGAGCTGTTCGGGCTGATGAGGGTTAGGTGTCTTCATATGAATGACGCTCATATTTATTGCACAAAGGAACAGTTCAACGAAGAGTTCAGGGCAGTAAATGAAATGTACCTAAAGTATTTCAAGATTTTCGGCGTCGATAAATATGTGATGAGGTTGTCGCTGCATTCACCCGAAAAGCTCGGCATCAAATACGTAAATGAGCCTGAGCTGTGGAAAGAAACAGAAGCAATGGTAAGGAACGTGCTGAAAGAATCAAACATTCCCTATGTGGAAGTGGAGGATGAGGCAGCTTTCTATGGACCCAAGATCGACGTTCAGATCTACAGCGTGATCGGGAGGGAATTTACGCTGGCCACCAATCAGGTTGACTTTTCGCAAGGCAGAAGCTTCAAGCTGCAATACACGACGCAGGATAACAATACTGAAACGCCATTGATCATCCATCGGGCTCCTCTGGGAACGCATGAACGTTTTATTGGGTTTTTACTCGAACATTACGCGGGAAAACTCCCTACGTGGCTGGCCCCACTCCAGGTGAAAATCCTGCCCATTAGTGATAAGTTTGTGGACTATGCTAAATCTGTCCTCAATCAATTAAAAAAAGCAGATATTCGTGCGGAAATAGACGACCGGAATGAGAAGATTGGAAAGAAGATCCGGGACACAGAACTAATGAAGGTTCCTTATATGCTGGTGGTGGGAGAAAAAGAAATGAATGAGAAAAAGATCGCCATCAGAAGACAGGGAAAGGGTGACCAGGGCGCGAAACCCGTGGAGGAGTTTATCAGGGAGATCAGTGAGGAGGTAAGGGAAAGAAGAAGCGATTAGTTCGTTTGATAAAAAATTAGCAGGATTTAATCGGCAGTAACTTAAAATAAAACAAGTATCGCTACAATTCCGTCGTTTGCCGGCTGCGGATTGTGGTCCTAGCATTATGGCATTACCAAACAAAGGAGGAGGATTCAGACCTGGAGGCGGGGGATTCGGTAGAGGCAGATTCATTCCCCGTAAAGAAGCAGAACATAGAATTAATCATCACATCAGGGTTCCTCAGGTGCGCCTTGTGGGAGACAATGTTACGGTTGGTGTGTATTCCACCCAGGAGGCATTGAGAATAGCAAACGACCAGGGTCTCGACCTGGTTGAAATTTCTCCTCAGGCCGATCCCCCGGTTTGTAAGATCATTGACTACAACAAATTCCTTTACGACAAGAAGAAGAAGGAAAAGGAAATGAAGGCGAAGGCGAAGACCACCGAAATGAAGGAGATCCGCTTTACGCCGAATACCGACGATCACGATTTTGATTTCAAGTCGAAGCATGCCGAAAACTTTCTTAAAGAAGGAAACAAAGTAAAGGCCTACGTCCAGTTCAAGGGCCGGGCTATCCAATTTAAGGACAGGGGAGAGCTGCTGCTGCTGAAATTTGCAGACCGTTTGAAAGATTTCGGACAACTCGAAAGCATGCCGAAGCTTGAGGGTAAAAGAATGCTGGCGATCTTTACGCCCAAAACGGGAAAGAAGCCAAAAGCAGAAAAATCGCAGGCTTGAGAATTCACTTAATATGAAGCAGTCGTTACGACTGCTTTTTTGTTGGAAGCAGTCGACGACCTTCTTTATCGATCTATCATCTCGCGCAGCTTATCTAGCGGAAAGTTTTCCTCAATTCTTTTTTTATAATAGCGTCCGGCGGCATTCTCTTCCCAGCTCCATTTCAGCACGATCAATTGCGAAACATAAGCCGGCAACTGCTTTTCAAAATACGATGGATCCAGGACGACGAGCGATTCGCCCTTGCTATTTTCGGCAAAGCTTCCAGAAAAATTGTTGAACTGTTCTGGCGTCCGTTCAATCACGGCAGGTTGATTTAAATCGTGCGCCTTGTCTGCAATGTACCGCTCGATCACCGCTATTTTTTCATCCCAATATTTAAAGATCTTTTCCCTCTGCGTCTTTTGGTTCTTTTCCCATTCTTCCAGGTCATTCCGAAGGCTGCTTATGATCCGGTCCTTATACGCAGCAGGTACATCTTTTTTATCCTCCCACTCTTTAATCGTTTTTTTTCTGTCGGACAGGATTTCGTCGTAACCTGCGGCAGTTTTCTTCTTTTGATCCTCCCATTCGGTTTTAAGGGCCTCCAGATATTCGCCTTGCGTGACCGCTTTCCAGGGAAGTTTATTCTTATGCATTAATATGATGCAACGGCTGCCGGAAAAGTCATACAGCGCATTTCCTTTCCATTGGCCCACCGCATTCGGCAACAAGTACACATCATGACCATTTATTTTTATTTTCAACCTATCCTGCTGATCATCAAGAATACCGTTTAAGCTATTGAAAAAAACAAAGCCCCAATTGCTCGTCTCACCGCTGAGCATGAGGCTGTCAACATTTTTATTACAATACCAGTATTGGTAGAGTGAATGAAAATCATAAGCCAGCGGTCCACCTTCAACAAGAGGCTCTTCCTGCAAATTCCGGTACCACCTGGCCTCGGTGCCGCGGGGCTGCGGGTAGGCTTCTTGAAACATGTGGCTGACCCGGTCAATGCGGCTTGTGAGCTGCACCAAATTTTTATAAGGCCGCATGTTTGCATCATTGTTCTTTTTCCATTTGCCTACGATGGCCAGCACCGAGTCTTCATTGCAGGAGGTCTGCGCGCGGAGATTTGCCGCCCAGGACCCAATGAAAAAAAGAAGCAGTAGATGTCGCATAGCTTTTATTTCGGCTCGCTCACTGATACCTGGCCTGGCTATGTTGCCAATTCAAAATTGTTCACCGTTCGACGGTGCCGATCCGATCATTTCCCCGCCGGCTTCTTTTCATAGGGAGCAGGATCGTGCACGATCTTTAGTTTGATAGTGCCTCTTACTTCCAATTCGTCCAGGGTATGGTTCGGGCTGGCTTCGGCGTCCACGATCACCTCATCCTGGTTTTGCGCATTGAACAACATCATTAATGTGTTGCGGTTAATGGCAACCGACATGCGGTCCTGCAATTCTTTCGATTTCACGGAAAGATTGTATTTATCCTGCATGTGGTCCAGCTGTTCATTCCCGGTGGGCTGCTGCAGCTGACTGGTTGTGTAAGTTTTGATCATTTCTTCCGCGATCTCTTTTCCTTCCGCCGCCGCCCCTTCGGTTGCTTTCAGGTAAAGCATCGCCAGGAACGCCGTATGGTCGATCGTATAAGCCTTCTGTACTGAGGAAGCCGTAACATTAGCCATATCTTCTGGTCTGTTGATCGGAGGCTGCAGGTACACCGTATCTTTTTCTTCATCGCAAAAATCGATCGAGAAAACGGGGAAGAGGCCAAGCGCGTTTGTCGGGCCGCTGTAGGGATAACTAATCCATTTCTCATCTTCCTTAACACTCTTAATGCCTCCCTTTGCTTTCATTGGAAGTCTGAAGTTTTCTTCCTCACCATTTTCGTAATCTGTTGCGGTCAGAAAAAACTGGAAGTGGCAGCCGACGGGCGCAAGACTTACATAAATATTTCCCTTGGTGATGGCGCCCGCGTCAGCTTTTAGGTCTTCTCCGCGTATGTGGCCGTCGATATCCATGGTGAGTCTAAATCTGTTAAATGCCATGATCTTGTCGAAATAATCCGCCACATTCGCTTCGGAAGCTCCGAGCAATTGTTTTTGACGCTGCATGCCGATGCCGAATCCTACATTCATCACCACATTATAATTTCTTGCCTTCATCTGGTTATCCAGATAATCATCATACTGGTCCAACAGGCCTGCCAGTTTATCCATGGTGCCTGCAGTGCTTTCCTCTCCAACGCCGAGGAGCTGTCTCTGCCGCTCAAACCCGATCGCTTGCTGAAGGACCGCAGAAAGTCTACCGAAATCCTTTCCGTAATCGCGGATAAGATCATTGACCTTATTGCGGGTGCGGTTCATGCAAAATTCCAGTACTTTCTCCATGTCGGCTTTCATGGAGATGGCGCCAGGATCTGATTCAAATCCCGATAGGGCAAGGGTGCGTTCAACGCTGATAGCCTTTTGAACAAGGGTTCTTTCATATTCGTTGAATTGTAGCTGCCATGCGTCCAATTCCGCTTCATACTTTTTCCTGACGTTTGAATCGCACTCATAGCAATAACTATAGTCCCTTTGTGGAGGTGCCGGAAATTGCAGTGAAGGATAGTGCTTCATTTCATCCATGATCTCATCATGAGCTTTTTTTAGCTCGCCAGGAATTTCTATGGCGCGGACTAACAAAAGGGCCGAGGCATAACCTGCCGGGTGTGGTGGCAACAAGGAAGTAGTGGGTAATATTGGAGCGGGCAGGTTCACCGTATTCTTTAATAGTTCGCCATATTTTTTTGATGAAGCTTCGTATTCTTCCAGAGCGGCGCTGATCATAGGGTAGAAAAAGAAGCTGTTCTTCCTGACTGCGATCGAATTGATCAGTTCTGTTTTTCTTTTTTCGCCGTTGGACAGCTCTGCCACCATTTTCCTGAACGGGTCATTGGCCGACGAGGGTTGAACTACGAGGCGGTTTTTTCTTTTTTGATACAGGATGACAGTACCCTTTGTAGTAATGATGATGCTGTCGCCTATTTTCTTTCCCTTGTACCAAAGCAAATTTCCTTTTGCTTCACCTTCGGTTGGAGGTTTTAACGGCTGCTTCAGCGGTATGGGCGTGATGGGGGAAACAAATTTCGGGGGTGCCACATTGGTTGAAGGAGTCTGATTTCCTTTTTGCTTCATCATCGCTCTTAACTGTCTCGCCATTTCCGGATCGTCTTTTTCCAGCTGCTTCAATTCCTTTTCCATTTGGGCCGCCTGTTGCTTCGTCTGTGCATGGGCGAACACACAGAGGAACAAGAGAACAGCAACGCACAATCTTCTCATACAAATGATTTCAATCTTATTTATTGTTCAATTCGTTCAGCCATTTTTGTGCTTCCTCGCGCGCGGCTTCCACTACCTCTTTACCTGCACGAAAGCACATTTTCCACCAACTTGATTTCTTTTCATATTCCGCCTTTACAAACATGTTACCATTCAATTCTGCATCGAAATCAACAGTAGCAGAAATGTCGAGGAAATCAGTCAGTCTTTTTTTGACAAGCTCGATGCCGTCTTCGGGATAATTTTTTTCATTTTGTTTTTTATCAAGCTGATTATCTATCGCGTTGTCCAACATTTTTCCAAGTTTGGGCAAGCCCAATTTTGATTTCGTTCCCGGATTGAGCTTGTCGTTACGCCATTTTTTATACTCTTTCCTGAAGGCTTCCGTTGCCGTGTATTCTTTGGCAAGCTGCATGAGCTGCCTGATGCCCTCCACCTTTTCCTCGGTTGAAAGCTTTCTGGCATCTGATACGATGGTATTGTGGCCCGGCGCTCTTACAAAGCCTTCACCGATAGAAGCAACGAGGGCTTTCTTAGCATCTTCCTGCGAAATGTTCAGCGATTCATAAATGCTTCCGAGCAATCCGGCGGAGATACAAACGATGCCCATAACGGCCAATAACAACTGTTTCATATTTGATTCTTTTTTCTGGGTTTTTGTTATTCATTAATTCAATACGGCGACGGAATGCGCAGAACCAACGCTTTTGAACCCCGGGCGGATTCGACATTTTCCTGCGGAATTGTTGGTCCTCTCACATTTTTTAAATTATCCAATTCAAATCCAAGCATTTCTTTTATAGCTTTCGGTCCAGGCACCAAATGCTTGCCGGCAACGGAAAAGAAAGCGCCCAGTCAGCGACCTTTTTGGCATCTGCATTACATGTTCATTGGATGATAAAGCAGCCAGCTCGTTTGTTTTCCGGATAGGGATTAAACTAATGTTCGCTTCTCACGGCGCGTCGCATACATTCACTTTGTCAAATAGGCGATCGCATTCATCATGATCTGCATGATCATGCCCTGGCTTTCAAAACCGTCCTTTTTATATTCAATCACGGGCTGCTGTTCTTTCAGCTTAAGGTCATCTTCATCAACTGTGTGCGGTATCACACCCATAACCTCAACCAGCATTTTATTCTTACTGTTCTTATCGTATTCCACTTCAAACTTGAGGACGGCTTTATCCAGCTCGAAATAAAGGGGGTGAATGAGGTTGACCGAGGGCGGCAGGTCATCGGTATACCATACCGTCACTTTCAGCGGTTGTAAGTTGATGATGTAATTGCCGACGGGCTTGCCGGCGTAGTTACCGTTGAAAGTGTAAATGATTTTTTTGCATTTGTAGCCGGCGACCGTCGACGTTTCGTTTGTTTTTTGAATGGCGTATTGGGCGGCGTCGATCTGGTATTTCTGCCACACATCCAACAAATTTCCTGCAGGGAAATTGATCGTTACCTGGTTTGTCCTGTCGCGGTCCGCTAAGGTCATCCTTCCTGCAGTGCCGGCGATCATAGTTTCCTGTTGATAGCCGAGGGCCTGGATTTGAACCAGCGATGCCGCCGGCGTGAAATACATTTTTGAATACTGAGGCAACACCATCAGACCACTGACAAAGAATGCATCCTTGATCTGCTGTTCATTTTCCTGCGCGAGCGATCGCTGGTATTTTTTTAAGTCATCGATCGCTTCCAGTTGCTTTGTAAGATCACCGTTGAATTCAATTGCTTTGAGCGTATTGTAGAGGGCATGACCGGGGAAAGAGGCCCTGGTGTAGATAATACCTTCGGAAAAATTCTTTATGTAAGGCGCCGATGCGTTTTGAGCATTGCCGCCACTAGCAACGCCCGTCAGAAACAAAAAGAATAAGGTTGTTCTTATCGACATAGTTGCGTTAGCAGTTTTCCCGGTTCAGGATGTACGGAATTATATTGGTTGCGACCCCTACAGTAAAAAACAAGAGATGCTATAGATTTTCCGCCCTGCAAAAAATTGAAAAACGATTTCGGAGATCACCTGTTTCACGGTGGTCATTTTTCAATTCGGCCGGCGCTTTATAGCTTGATAAATTCAACGCGGCGGTTCTGGGCCTTGCCTTCCGCGGTTTTATTATCGCCAACCGGCTTGCTTTCACCCATGCCATCGGTTTCCATTCTTGACGCATCGATGCCGAATTCACTCGCCAGAATAATTTTCACTGCGGCTGCGCGGCGCTTGGACAGATCAAGATTTTTGGCATCGTCACCGTCGCTATCAGTGTGTCCAATGATCTTCACTTTCACATCCGCGTTCTCACTGAGCGTTGCGGCAATTTCTTTTAACACGCCATAAGACGTCGGTTTGATCTTGTCTGAGTTCACGTCGAAGAGGATGCCCGTCGTGCTCCACTTACCTTCAGTAATCAGTTTGCTCCGCGTGTCTGGGTTCGCTACCGCCACTTTTAAATTGGAAATATAATATTGATAGTTCTCATGATCGGCCCCATACGAACCGGTTTCAATTTCAAACGCACTGAGTTCGACGCCCGGAGAAAGAGCTTTCGGCAGGTCAAAGATCTTTACCTGGTTCACCCAGATCCGTACCCGTTCTTTTTGCACCCAGAATGCAAAATGGACCGGTTTTCTTTTATTGTTATATAATTCCCCGATCAGTTGATCATTACTGCGCAAAAATTCCTTGCTCTTGTCATCAAAAGTGACCAGCCGGAACCTGTCGATCGTGTTCTGGGCATTCGCTGATCCATACGTGCCGGCCTGTGGGCCAATGAACAGCCGCATCTCTGGCCGGTAGCTGGCTTTTTCAGCTCTTTTATCGAAGATGTTGAACTCCATGTCGGGCACTCTCATACTTTCTTTAAAATCCAGCAGGAGGTCAAACTCTATCGTGTAGTTTGGCGGCAGCTTATTTGCATACGGGGATTCGTATTTTGTATTCGCGGTCATGCTCAGCCATTTACCCGGCTGTCCTTCAATGGTTACAATTTCGCCTGATCCGTTTGTATTCCATTTGAGGGGGAATTCTCCCACTACATCCTGCGAAAAATCTTCGGCATATACAATCTTATCTCCCGGAACAAAATCATATTTGGAATAGGCCTTTATGCCCGGCCCTTTTGTTTCGATCTTTGTCTTAGATCCATCTCCATCTTTCTTTTCTTTTATTTCACCCTCCTCGGTCTCGGACTTCTTTTTGGTTGCGGCTTCCACCTCGTCCAGCGATTTATCTATTGCCTTGTCTGTCTTCTGGTCGGCACGCTGTTCTACTTTTTGTTTGATCTTATCCTTAAGCTTCCCAAACTGGGCACGCGTTTCGCCGGATATGGAAATTCCAAGAAGAACCAATAGCAATGGCAGGTATTATTTCATACAAGTAGTTAAGATGATGAATTAGGTCGGAACAGAAGTGAACAAAAATGACCCAATTCACAAAGCGAGACAATCATATAAATATATGAGGCGGTTACCAGGCGGGAAATAAGCAGGTGAGCCGTGAAAAGAGAGGTGTGAATCGTGGACGCAGGCAAGAAGTCAAAATTCAAAATTCAAAAATTAGAGCCCCATAGGTGCCGGGCCGTTATTAGCTATTGATCAATTCTGCTGCTTAAAAGACGAAAAATGTTTTTGACGTTTTTTACCAGCGGTTTTAGCACAGCACCCTGGGGACTTGGCCTTCGTGCTGACCTCTTACATTTTGCCACCTTCGGGTACCGATGTGAATTTTGTCGTATGCCTGAACGAATTTATCAAGGGACCAGGTTTTCTTTGATCGCCTTCGCCACTGCTTCCGATTTAGAATTGATGTGAAGCTTTTTGTAGATGCTATTGATGTGCGATCGTACTGTTCCTATGCTGATGTCGCAATGGTCTGCGATCATTTTATAGCTGTCTCCATTGACGAGGCATTTTAAAATGGATAGTTCGCGTTGGGAGAGGAGATATTCATTCGGTACGCTGGCTGTTTGCTTCTGATTGAAATAAGAGATCACCTGTTTTACAATGGAAGCGCTCATAGATGCGCCACCCTGCTGTACTTCCACGATCGCCTCAAGAATTCTGGCAGGCGGCGTTTTCTTCAGCAGGTAGCCTGTAGCGCCCGCAAGGATCGCGTCAAAGATCTTTTGATCGTCTTCATACACCGTGAGTATGAGCACATTGATATGAGGAAAATGAGACTTGATCAAACCTGTTGCCCTGATGCCATTGATGCCCGGCATGTCAATGTCCATTAATACCACGTCGGGTTCGTTGCTCTTTATCGTTTCCAGAATATTTTC
Source organism: Flavisolibacter sp. (assembly GCA_035555175.1). Lineage (GTDB taxonomy): Bacteria > Bacteroidota > Bacteroidia > Chitinophagales > Chitinophagaceae > Flavisolibacter. Next base: position 10,249 of record DATMHB010000332.1, read on the forward strand.
CGCGGAGCCCATCGAAGCAACCACGCGGTAACCCGGCGTGTCGTCGATGAATTGCAACAGGCTCTCGCGAAAAGATTCATTGTCCTCGCACAAGGCAACTTTGATATCTGCCATTGTTATAATCTCAGGTTTGTAAGCAAGGTACAAGTTTAAAGTTGCGAATCAATCATATATTCATTTGACCGGTGCTTCAAATTTCACGGTAGTACCATCGGCGGAAGAATCAATTTCGAGTTTTCCCTGCACGAGAGCTGCGCGCGACTGCATGTTCTGTAATCCGTTCCTGTTCGATGGTTGCCCTTTTGAAAAACCCTTGCCATTATCGCTGATGCACATGGCAAAGGAGTGGCTGTTCAGGTACAGTTCAATAGATGCACACGTTGCGTCGGAGTGCTTCAGGATGTTGTGTATCGATTCTTTATAAATTAAAAATGCATTCCGGCGCAGGTTCATGGGTATTGGTTTTCCCTGATGGTCGTCATTTGCTTTGAAATCGAATTCGAGGTTCTTGGCCTCGAACAGTGGAATGGCGAATTCGCGCATCCTTATGAGCAGGTCTTCGATCTTGTCTTTTTTAGGGTTAATGGACCACACAATGTCATCCATGGCTTCGAGCGTATTTTCAGCCGACTCGCCGATCTTTTGAAAAATCGGACTGATCTCCTCCGGCGCCAATTTCTTGTCCAGTCTGCGCTTGGCTGTTTTGCTGAGGAGATTGATGCTTCCCAGGGTTGATCCAATATCGTCATGAAGGTCCTGCGCGATATTCAGTCTTAATTTCTCAATGCGGTACCGCTGCCGCAGCCGCTGTATCCTGATAGCATAAATAATAAAAATCGCGACCGTGATCAGTAAAAAAATGAACCAGGGCCGCTTATAAAATGGGAGAACGATCTCAAATGCAAAGCTCGCCGGTTGTTCGCTCCATTGTCCTTTGGCATTGGCTGCCTTTACCCTGAATACATAGTTTCCCGGTGGAAGAGAAGCATAGTTCACATTATTGGTTATGACGGGCTCACTCCAATCGTGGTCGTAACCTTCAAGCATGTAGCGGTACAAAATTCTTTTTTCATCAATGAAGCTGGCGCCGGCAAAGCTAAATCCTATGGAGTTCTGATCGGATGCGTAACGCAGAACCGATGATGAGGCCATTGCATTTGTATCCCGCTTGCCAAGCACGGTGATGGAAGTGATGCTGACCAACGGCGCCACCCGCTGGCCAGGAATTGGTGTAAGCCTGTTCACACCCTGGCCGCCCAGGCTCCATACATAGCCATTCTTTTTGTCGGGGAGGATATCGTATATCTCCGAATTTTGCACCCCATCGCTGGTACTGTAATGGTTCCATTTGCCTGTTGCATGCTCGTACCTGTACATGCCATCGCAGGCAGCGAACCACATAGCAACCGTATCCTCTTCATTGATATCCGCGATCCTGGTGCAGGAGATCCCGGCCGCGGCGTTAAAATTTTTGACGGTGTAGCCTCTATCATTTTGCTGTACTCGGTATATACCGCCAAACCGAGTTCCCACCCATAGGTTTTTGAAATGGTCGAGGTAGAGACTGCGTACATAGGTGTCGTTCATTCCTTCCTTAAGCCCGATATACTTCACCACTTTGTAGTCGTATGGCTTATTTTCCCTGGGAACATACTGTACCTCTATTACCCCGCTGGCATTGTCCCCCAGCCACATCGTTCTGCGGTCTTCGTCGATCACGATACTTACAATGAACGAAGCCCCTCCTGCAGCGTTCAGGGGTTGATAACTGTCGCGGATCGTACCGTTCCTGATCCTGAATACGCCGTTGATTCCGGTTACCCAGATATTTTTTTCCTTGTCCTCAGTCATTGCATGCGGCTTAACTTTTTTATTGCCGAATGATGAGAACTCTTCAAACGTCATTGGTACGCCGGGATGATACTTCGCTTTCCATAAGCCCTGGTTCCATGATCCAAGCCACA
>DATMHB010000333.1:0-5045 GCA_035555175.1 Flavisolibacter sp.
ATTCTTTAAAATTCCCGTTACCCTGAAAGAAGTTTTATTGTCCTGGGTAACGGTCTTTCCGATAGCGGACTTCCAGTCGCCAAAATATTTTTCGGCCATCTCCTGCGTTAGCACCACGCTGTTAGGCTGCCTCAAAGTCCTCGCATCGCCCGAGAGCCAGGGGAAATTGAATACGCTGAAGAAATTGGGTTCGACAAAATATATTCCGGTCTCTTTAAATTTTTTCTGCTGGCCGGCTGCTCCGTTGTCAATCGTTACCTGGACATCGCTCATTTTGTAGGTCGCAGTAACTTCTTTGATCTGCGGAAAATCGATCCTCAGCGCAGGCGCTACAGGAAACGCCGAACCGGAAGAATACGAAATACCGTCCTGGTCATGGAACTCGGTGGCAATACGATAGATGTTTGCGCGCTTGGGATGGAAATTATCGAAACTGGTTTCGTACCTCAACACCACAAAGATGAGCACGCAGGCCGCAATCCCAATGCCGAGGCCGAGGATGTTGAGGGCGGTATATCCTTTATTCTTTCCGAGGTTCCTCAGCGCCGACTTCAGATAATTTCTGATCATAAAAAGAATTAAGATGATGAAATGTGTTCTATTACATGGGATATGGTGAAAAATTAAACGCGAAGAGCGCAAAGAATGTTTTGAATTTTTTCCCATTCCTCCTTTGCGTCCTGCCGCCCTTTCCCTTCAGAAGCCCTTGTTCGTATCGATATGCTGCATGCATTTTATCTTTTGCATAACATCCGTCGCAATTGTATCCTGTCGGCTTATCCTGTTTCTGCGGCCCTTCCTCTCCCCACCTATCCAACACTCCGTATCTAACGTTCATCACTAATCATTCAACATGGATCTTTCAACGTTCGACATTTGACATCATTCGGTTCTCAAGTTCTTGACCGGATTGCTATTGGAAGCCCTGAAGGCCTGCAATGATATTGTGAGAAATGCGATCAAGAGCGCCGTCACCGCTGCCAGGACGAACACCCACCATCCGATTGAAACACGGTAGACAAAATCCTCCAACCATTTACTCATGATGAACCATGCTATAGGCGTGGCGAGAACGATGGAAACGCTGACCAGCTTCAGAAATCTGGTTGAAAGAAGCCCGAGAATATTGCCTGACGTTGCACCCAGCACTTTGCGCACGCCAATCTCCTTTCTTCTTTGTTCAACACTGAAGGTGGCGAGCCCAAAAAGGCCAAGACATGAAATGAGGATCGCGATCACGGTAAAATCGGTAACGACGGCCATCAGTTTGCTTTCAGCTTTGTAAGTGTTCTGAAAATTTTCATCCAGGAAATCATATTCAAAAGGCTCATTCGGGTTCAGCTTCTTCCATATCCTGTCAATGGACGTCAACAGAACCGCCATATCACCTGGCTTCGCATGTGCAATAAGGTAATTGTATCTTGAGTCGTTGTTGAGTTGAAATCCGAATGGCGTAATCGCCGCATGGAAATTTTCAAAATGAAAATTCCTGACGACGCCGATAATATCAAGACTGTAATGTTGTCCCTGGAAATCAACAAATGTCTTTTTTCCTATTGCGTCCTGCGGCGAAGCAAATCCCATTTCGCGCACGGCCTCTTCATTCAATACAAGACGGTTCGCGGTATCGGCAGGGAAATCCTTATAGAATAATCTTCCTGCCACAGGTTTTATTCCAAGACTCGGAAGAAACCCATCATCGATCGTATTCATCTTTACCCGCCTTGAATCTTCCATGGTCTGCCCTTCTTTATACAAAGGCATATCTGTTGGATTAAATATTCCGGGATACCACAACGATGCCCCCACGGAAGAAATACCGGCCAGTCTCGACAGTTCATTTTTAAGAGAAGCGTAGGCGCTCTTGGCCGACTTGCTCCTCAGCGGAAGAATGATCTGCCGGTCCTTATCAAAACCAAGATCGGCGGAACGCAGGTAATTCATTTGGTGACCGATCACCCCCGAGGCTATGATCAACAGCACGGAGATGGTGAACTGAAAAACCACCAACCCCTTTCTCAGTGAAACGGCAGCAAGGGAATTGGTAAATCTTCCCTTCAGCACTTTAACGGGTTGAAAGGAGGAAAGGTAGAATGCCGGATAAATTCCAGCAACAAGTCCGGTTAGCAAGGCCAAAGCGAAAAACGCAGCGAACATTTTCCCATCGTCTTCAACAGAAATGATCATATTTTTTCCTGCGATCTCATTAAACGCAGGGAGCGCCGCCCATATGATCAGCAAGGCAAAGAAAAACGCAGCAAGGCTCATGATCACCGATTCGCCCAGGAACTGGCCGATGAGTGCTCCTCTTTCCGCGCCCATCACTTTTCGTATGCCTACTTCCGCCGACCTCTTCGAAGAGCGGGCGGTTGAAAGGTTCATAAAATTTATGCACGCTATCAGTAAAATGAAAACGGCGATCGACCCAAGTATATATAAGTAGGTGACACTTCCGGGCGCCGTAACATTTTCTTTCATACCCGACCGCATGTGTATGTCTTCAAGTGCCACAAGGAACTGCTCTTTGCCAAAGCCCATCTCCTTCAGGTCCTTCCCTGCATACTTATCAATGAAGGCAGGAAACTTCGCTTCAAGCGATCGCGGGTTTGTGCCGCGCCTTAGCAACAAATAAGTATAGAACATATTGTTCGTAGCGAGACTGGTGGCCCTCGTCTTAATGTAGTCTTCAATATCGCCGCCTTTAATTGAAAGAAAGAAACGGGCATCAATATGTGAAGGCTGCTGCGAAGGTTTAAATACGCCCGTCACTTTGCAATCATGATCTCCGTTGCTGCTGCTGCTTACGCGGATCACCTGATCGAGGGCGGGTCGGCCGCCAAAAAGCTTTTTTGCCACATCCTCTGAAAGGACGATCGTGTTCGGCTCATCGAGTGCAGTGGCCGCGGTGCCCTCAACGAATTGATAGCTAAATAGCCTGAAGAAGCCCGAGTCGGCCATGTAGCCTTTCATTTCGTAAAACGAATTTACGGTTCCGCCCCGGGCAGACTGTAACAGTGTCTTGTCCTCCGCGAACAGCCGCATCAGCCTTGCAGTTCCCTGGATCTCTGGAAATTCCTGGCGCATCGTTTCCGCCATGGGCGCAGGCGTATTGGGCAGCTTGCTTTTTTCATTTCCGTTCCGAATGAAAGTTGTACCGATCTGGTAGATCTGCTTTGCATGTTTGTGATAACGGTCATAGCTCGTTTCATCGAGAATATAAAAGCTGATAAGCATGCAACACGCAAGCCCTGCAGATAAGCCGAAGATGTTGATGAATGAGAATGCCTTGTTCTTCATCATGCTTCGCCACGCGATAGTGAAATAATTCTTCAACATGGTATTGAAAGGGTTTAACGATTGTTGCTTTATTTGAAGGCCAGATTTACCTTGCCGCTTCCTGCCGTCACTTTAACCGGTATTCCGCCTCCGTTGAGCTGTCCATTAACTTCATCATCATCTACCCTACCATTGAAATTCGTCAGCTGGTCCGTTTTAATGCGATCACCTGATAGCTTCAGATCGAGGCCCTTGTTCTTTGGAATGGTGAGGTCGATGTTGCCACCGGAGTTACTGATCCTTACATATTTGCCCAATTCTTTGAATGAAACATCAATATTGCCGCCGCTCGTTGACGTTTCAAGGCTGCACGACAGGTCGGCAAAATCAATATTGCCTCCTGAAGTAAATGCAGACAGCTCTCCCACCACTTCTTTTCCCTTTACACTGCCGCCGCTGGTTGAAGCAGACACGGAACCTTTCAAATTGTTCAACCGGAGCGAACCACCTGAAGTACTGAGCTTGATCTTCTCTTCGCAATTCGACGCCTCGATACTGCCCCCGCTCGTTGTTAAGTTGATATCGTCTATTGAGTTCTCAAGGTGAATGCTGCCACCTGAGGTGCGGCCATCGATCTTTCCCGTCAGCCGGTCAATGTGAAGACTGCCGCCACTGGTTGAAAACTCTTGCGTACCCGCCAGATTCGAAAGGCTGATGCTTCCGCCGCTCGTGTTGAGGTCGGAAGAAATATTTGTAGGTACAAAAACCTTGAACGAAATATTCAAACCTCTCTTCCAGTCGTTCATTTTCTCTTTTGTTTTTGCAACGGCTGTCAGCTTGTTATTAGTCACGGTGATATCGAGCCGGTATAATTCGTCAAGTCTTTTTTTGATCTCTTCCTTCGACAGATCGTTCTTCCCGTTATTGCCGCTGATATACACTTCAAGACGCGCTTCGGAAGGACTGACACCCGTCACAGATATGGAGCCGCCGGAAGTCTGCACATTCACCTGCTTCACGTTATCGGATGAAAGCGGCTTCGTCATGTACGGTTCCCTTTCGTTATTCTGTGCGAAAGAAATGGTGCACGTGAAGCTCACTAAAAGAAAAAAGAAGAAATTTTTCATGTTGTTATTTTAATGATGACGTAAACTTTATTTCTTTTCCCAGTGCCTGGGGCTGGAAATATTTGTCATAATTCATTCCGACCTCAGGCTTTTCACCGGGTTAACAAGGGCTGCCCTGACCGACTTGTACCCGACCGTGATCCAGGCAATGATCATAGACAGTAAAACCGCCATTACAAAAACGCCGGCCGTGATCGGAATCCTGTAAACAAAATCATTGAGCCAGCTATTCATCAGGTATTACGCAACCGGTGCAGCCACAAGAAATCCTACGAGGATCAGAACAGTAAATTCTTTTGAGAACAGGTAGATGATATTTTTTACTGAAGCGCCGAGCACCTTCCTCACCCCGATCTCCTTGGTCCTTTGCACTGCCATGAAGGACACCAGTCCATACAAACCAAGGCAGGAAATGAAGACAGCAATGCCGGCGAAAATTTTATACAGAAGCGACATCTGTTCCTCCTGCTTATAAAACTCCTGGATGTTTTCATCCATGAAAGAACTGATATACGCATATTCAGGATAGAACTCATTCCAGGCGGCTGCGATAGAAGCCTGGGTCGCCGCAATATTCGACGTACGCAACTTGATGGCAGTAACGCTGTAAAATGGCCTGGTTTCACCGATCAGGGTGGGCTT
>DATMHB010000334.1:0-4717 GCA_035555175.1 Flavisolibacter sp.
CGCATCATCGCCCGCCTCGGTTGTAAACCAGCCGCGCGTTGTATTGTTGTCATGCGTGCCGGTATACACGACAAAGTTCTCTTCATAATTATGCGGAATGTGTACGGAGGACGGCATGTCCTCACCAAATGCAAACTGCAGGACCTTCATTCCCGGAAAATGAAATTCATCGCGGAGGCCATAAACATCATCATCTATCTCCCCGAGGTCTTCCGCTATAAAAGGAAGCCTGCCCAGTTCATTTTGCATCACTTTGAAAAAATCAGCACCGGGTCCCTTCTTCCATGAACCATTCTTCGCGGTGGATTCACCCTTCGGCACTTCCCAATAACCCGAGAAGGCACGAAAGTGATCGAGACGGACGATATCGAATAGCTCCATGTTCTTCCGCAGACGTTCGACCCACCATTTATAATTTTCCTGACCTACGGCATCCCAATTAAAAACAGGCATTCCCCAAAGTTGTCCGTCTGCGCTGAACGCATCGGGTGGAACTCCAGCCATACCCGTTCTCTCTCCATTCTCGTCAAGTGCAAACAGGTGACGATGTGACCAAACATCCGCTGAATCGTAACTCACATAAAAGGGCATATCCCCAATGAGCTGAATGCCCCTGTTGTTACAATAATTTTTCAGGGACATCCATTGCCTGGAAAAAATGAACTGCAGCCATTTGATTTTATCGATGTCTCCTCCCTGGTCATTCCTTTTGTCTTCCAATGCAGATGCATCCCTGAATTTTAATGCGTCCTCCCATTCATACCATGGCTTTCCTCCGTTGGATTGTTTCAGCAGTGCATAAAGGCTGAAGTCGTCGAGCCATTCTTTCTCTTTCTGTTTAAAGGCCTCAAAATCCTTCGTGAGATGCGTTCCCTTTCCGCTCTGAAACGACTTCCAGGCCTTTTCAAAGAGGATCGCCTTAATTTTTTCTGCTTCGCCGTAATTGGTTTTTCCTTCCTGCGGCAGCATCGCATTTTGCAGATCCTCAGCGTCGAGGAGCCCATCCCTCATGAGCGCGTCGGGACTGATAAATAAATGATTGCCTGCCCGGCTCGAGATAGAACTATAAGGTGAATGACCCTGACCCTCCTCTGTCGGATTAAGCGGAAGCAACTGCCAGAAGCGCTGACGGCTGCGCCCTAAGAAATCTGCAAACAGTTTTGCTTCGGGTCCCATATCACCAATACCAAATGGAGAGGGCAGTGAAGAAATGTGTGCCAGCAATCCGGCGCCTCTTTCGTTGACCAGCCTCTGTGCTTTTAGAATTGCAAAGGGTAATCGTTTGAAGAGATGCGCTACCGAAAAATTCTTTTTGTGCGTATCCGTTGCATCCAGCATGATATGCTGCCATTCCGGTGCGGCACCTTCGGGAAACTGGACGATCGTGTCCATCCAGTCGATCTCATTGATATCTCTGCCTTGTCCTTTACAGATAAGGGCGGTGTGCAAGGGCACCGCTACGACAATCACGCTGTGTCTCGATCTTCTTGCAAAGGCAAGCACATGATCCTTGTATCTTCCTTCTGTTCTTAATGGAATGTATTCACCATTGGCAAATAGTTCCGGCTGTTGCCTGCGGAATTGAAATAGATTATGGACCAACCATAATTTGATCTTGCCACTGTATCTATCCTGCCAAAGCTTTTCAAGGTCTGGCTGCTGCTGAACTTCTTCCAGCCAGGCATTTCTCCTTTCATAATCGATCGGCCGGCGGTTATCGGGATCAACCAGGCTAAGGTCCCACAGCTCGCATCCCTGGTACACATCAGGAATTCCCGGACACGTAAATTTCAGCAGCACCTGCGCCAGTGAATTCACGATACCGTGGTCGATGATCTTTTCATGAAACTCATCAAAGCTTTTTCTGAATGGTGCAGATCGATCCAGCAGATTCTCTGCGAAAGACGTTGTTGCTGATTCGTATGCTTCGTTTGGTGCGGTCCAGTTGGAATGGGTCTTTGCCTCTCTCAGTGCTTTTTGCAGCTATTCGTGCATCCGCTCCGAAAAATTTTCTTCATCCTGGCCGGGCATTGGAAAGGCGCCGGCCATTGTTTGGTAGATAAAATATTCATCATTCGCATCGGGCCCGGGTTGTTTTTTTATTCCGCCGTTCATCTTTTGCCACAGCTTCACGCGGGCCAGCCACTCGTCGTGGAGGTCAGTCAGCACGTTCAGCCTTGCCCTTACATCTTCGCCTCTTTTAGTATCGTGGGTTGAAGTGGCGTTCAAAGACAGCGGCCATTTTTTCTGGCGCTCGATCATGGCCTGGTGAAATTCGTCGATGCTCATTCCAAAGGCATCAGGAGCATCGCCCACTTCATTATGACCAATGAAGCGTTGATAAGTGTACATGAGCGTGTCTTCCACGCCCTTGGCCATCAATGGCCCGGTGAACTGCATACAGCGCTGATAAAAATGCGCCGTTTTTTTATTTACTTCCTCGTTGCCGTCGGATGGCTTTTTCAATAGCACATTATCAAGGATGTCTACCGCCCGCCGCAAATGCGAATTGGATCTTCTTACACGATCGAGAATGGTACCCAGAGCAGCCGCTTCTTCGCCTTCCAGCGGGAATTGATTTCCGTAGTAGCGATATACCGGACAATGAATGAGGAATTCACCGATGGCTTCTTTTACTTCATCGGGGCGGATCGATGCGAAAGCTTTTTTCTCTGCAAGGTTCAACTCACGGAACAGCTGGTAGAGGTTCTCCAGCTCACCCGCCATGTGGTTATGCAGGATGTAAGATTTTTTTTCGTGAAGCTGGTCGTGGATCGAGCGCTTGTCTTTGGTAAGCTGCCTGTAGAATTTTGTAAACGGCGGTTCAGCATCGCGATGAGTGAAGAGATTGTTCACCAGCGAAAGAAAATCATAGCCCGTGTTGCCCTGTACCGGCCAGCCGGCAGCAAGGCTCTCGCCGGGTTCCAGTATTTTTTCAACAACAACCGGGACATCCTCACCGGCTAATTCACGCAGCCAATTCAGGTATTCGGCCGGGTCATACAATCCGTCAATGTGATCAACCCTCAGACCGTGGAAGAATCCGCGATCAATCGCTTTCTTAATAAAACGATGGTACGAGAGAAATACTTCCCTATCCTGCATGTTCAGGCAGATCAATCCATTTACAGTAAAGAACCGCCTGTAATTAATACGCGTGTCGGTCTCCTGCCAATGGCAAAGCCGGTATGACTGCTGTTCTTCAATCTTCTGCAGGAGCTCCTTTTCATTATTTACTTTTTGCAGGCACTCCTCGATGTACCGGTGACCTATTTCATTTTTTTGCAATCCCGATAGCTGCGTTCTGATCTCATCCCATTGCTCGCCATAAATATTTTCATCGCCGCTTTTTGGAAATTGCATAAGCAATTGTTTAATAGCGTCAGGAGCCGTTTCTTCATTCTGGAGCAGAATGTCACGATAAGATAATGGCTGCAGTGGGTAGCGCGCATCATAATATTGAAACACGAACCGCCCCTCGTCAAATCCGATCTTTAATTCTCCGTTGCGGATCACCTCTTCGAGGGCGTTGCCCAGAAAAGGCACCATGACGCGGCCATGAAACAAGGGGCTTGTCCAGACGATATCGAAGAACCGTGCGTAATGCGATTGCGGTCCTTTCTCCAATACGTCCATCAGCCATGCATTGCGATGATCAAAGGCCATGTGGTTCGGAACAATGTCCTGCAGCCACTTAATATCCCATTCCTTTAATTTCTGATTGATCTCTATCAGCTGTTCTTCAGTGCCGATCTCAGGATTTATGCGGTGTGGATCAAGGCCATCGTATCCGTGATTGCTGCCGGGTACCGCATCAAATATTGGTGAAGCATACAGTGTGCCGATGCCAAGCCGTTGCAGGTATTGCAGTGTATGCCGGAGCGCTTCGAAATTAAACTGTTTGTGAAACTGGATGCGATATGTTGCAATGAGATTGTTCATATTTTTTTCTTAACGAAGGAGTTCTATTTGCTCCTTTCATCCGTATCATGTATCCTGTCAGCATAGATGATTATAGACTCGGGCTGCTGCACCACGCCGGTCGCACCTGCGCTGCCTCCCGTAATTGTTTTCGGTGCATTACTCTTTCCGCCCCATTCAGGTGCCGCCGAATCGAATATTTTTGTCCAGTTCCGGATATTCGATGCAGGCACGTATGATTGCTCCTTTTGAGAAAAGTTCATTACGCAGATAAGGTCCTGTCCCTTGCTCCACCTGTGGAGCGTCAACACAGATTTTCTTTTATCGCAATCGCACAGAAGCTGCTTGCGGTTCAGGTCGCGCAGTGCGGGCTGCGTCTTACGCAAACGAATAAGCGCTTTATAATAGCGCAACATTTTTGCATGGTTTTCCTCTCCACACAAATCCCACTGGAGCTTAGAATCCCGGAATGTTTTTTCATCCATGGGATCAGGCGCCTCGCCTTCCGCATGGAAGGCTTCAAATTCGGCCTTGCGGCCCCTGCGTACCGCCTCTGCCAGCTCAGCATCCGTGTGACTGACGAAATAAAGGAAGGGATGCGGTTCGCTCCATTCTTCTCCCATAAAAAGCATCGGAAGAAAAGGGCTCACAAGCACGGCTGCGGCCATCAGCTTCTGCATCTCAAAACTTAGCAGCTGGCTCGAGCGTTCGCCGAGCATGCGGTTTCCTATCTGGTCGTGATTCTGCGAGAACACGATGAATTGGTGCCCGGGATTGCTGGTCTTTACACCAAAAA
>DATMHB010000335.1:0-2122 GCA_035555175.1 Flavisolibacter sp.
CGAAAGTCTGATAACCTTCACCTCATCTTTGTCGGGCTGGGAACTATTGGGGTATTTATTAACCACTTTCACGTTGCCGCGGGTAGGGCTTGAGGTGAGTATAAGGCTCCGACGCACATCGGTGGCCGAATAGGCCCTGTACAGCGACTCAGATGCGAGGGCGTCTCCATACCCCCCATTCTGGTCGTAGAAATAAGCGAGGGAATTATTTCCGAGATTGCCTACAAGATCGAAAACCACTTCAAAAAGAGTTTCAAGCTTGTCGGTTCTAGGTGTATTGGCTCCCCAATAGGTGAGCACCTGGTTCAGACCAAGCAGAGAATAGCCGCTGTTCTTGATGACATCCTCGGCAGTTGCCAGGGCATTGGCCCAATCTCCTTTAAACTGATACATCCGCGCCAGCAATGCCTTTGCGGCGTATTTGGTGATATAACCTGAAGACTTTTGCTTGGTCAGCAGCGGGATCGCCGCTTCGAAGTCTTTCTTGATCTGCGCATATACTTCACTGACAGTATTGCGTCCGGGCTTCACGAACGGATCATAGGTAAGCACGATCGGTACTCCGGGTGAATTGGGATTAACTGTGTAGGGCTGCGCAAAAAATTTCACGAGCTCAAAATACATCAGTGCCCTTATCGTGAGCGCTTCGCCTCTCAACTGGTCAATATCCGCGCTGCCGGTGAGGGCGCTGTTGATCACGTTGTTGGCATCGAGTATCGTAGCGTATGCAGACTGCCAGATGCCCTGTGCATTGGTGTTTGTCACCACCATATTCACCTGGAAAAAATCGAGGTATCGGTTACTGTTGGTGGACGATATATAAACATTGTCTGCGAACAGGTCGCCGAAAAGCGGAATGGTCCTTCCATACAGGTTGGCGCTCCTGAGTGATGCATACATTCCGTTGACGGCAGTTTTCATATCGTCAATGTTTGTTATCGCCTGGTCTGTTGGAAGGCCGCCATAGGGCTCGCGGTTCAAAAAGTCTTTTTTGCAGGAAGTCACCATGAGCAGAAGCAATGGTGCCAACCTCAATATGCCTGATCTGAATTTCATTTTTTACGCTTTAAATGATTTACAATTGAATGCTCAATCCGACTGTATAGGTTTTCGGGTTAAAAAACTGGAGATCGGTCAATCCACTGATCGGTTGTTCAGGATCAATGGTTAGGTTCCTGTCAAAGGTTTTGGTCCATAGGTTGGTGCCTCGCACGTACAGCCTTGCACTCGCCAGATGCGCTTTTTGTGCAAAGCGCGCCGGCAGGTCGAAACCGAGGCTTATGTTCCGCAGTCTTATAAAATCTCCTTTATACAGGTAGCGGGTTGACACATCGTTCGAGGCTGTAGAATTTCCGTATTCGAAACGCGGAACATCGGTAATATCACCAGGCTTCTTCCATCTTTCGAGTTCTTTTCTGTTGTGATTGATACCCAGAAAAGCACCATCGCTGATAAAGATGAAATCCCATTGGTTAAACAGGTAATTGCCATATTGATAATTCAGTTGTGCATCAAGGGAAATAAATTTGTAACTGAGCGTAGTACTGAAGCCACCGAATCCTTTAGGTGAGGCACTTCCGTGTATCACGCGGCCCGCTTCGCTGAAATCGTTTGTGGTTTCTTTCTTGCTTCCGTCCTTATACCACAATGGGTCGCCGGTAGCAGGATCAGCACCGGCCCACAAACGGATATAATACGATTGCACGTCCTCTCCTACTTTTAGCGTAAACGGATTGCCAATGATCTCATCGACGCCTTCCCTCAGGTGTGTTACTTTGTTCTTGTTCCAGGCTGCGTTCAATGAAACCGTCCAATTAAAATCTCTTGACCGCACGGGTGCGGCATTGATCGTTAATTCAAGTCCTTTATTTTCCATGGCCCCTACGTTATTGCTATAGGTGGTAAATCCACCGGTAGCAGACAGCGGTTCGTTCAGTAAAAGGTTTTCGGTTTTGCGTTTGTACACGTCGGGTTCGATGGAGATGCGGTTGTCGAGGAGGCCGAGCTCAATTCCAAGGTCGAGGGGCTTGTTCTGTTCCCATGTGAGATTGCTGTTCCCGATCGTACTCTGGAAGCTTCCGGGTTCTCCATTGTAAGTTGTAGAGAAAAGGAAGGTGCTTCT
>DATMHB010000336.1:0-11212 GCA_035555175.1 Flavisolibacter sp.
CTGCTTGGAATATCGTATCTCGAAGTAAACAACCCTCCGGCAGCCGTTCAACAATTTGACATCATCCGTTCGGGCAGTGACCCCACCTTCAGGGAGGACGCGGAATTTTATCTCGCCCTCGCCTTTATAAAAAACAAGCAGCCTTCAAAGGCCCTTCCCCTCTTCGAGAAGATTTTCAACGACAAAACCCATTTATACCATCAACAGGTAACCGAAGAAACGATCCGCGATGTAAAAAGCCTGATTTGATCAGTGGGATCGCAGTTTTTTTCGAATGCCGTACAAAAAGATCAAAACACCGCATATTAAGACGCACACCCATATCCACGGAAATGCTGAAGGAGATGTCTGATGGTTTCCGATAAAAACGAGATGCGCCCAATACGAAGGCAGTTTTTTCCTCGGATGGATATTCGCGCTATTCAGATAGTCCAGCTTGGCCTTCTGTAAAGCCACATCAACGGGAAGTCCCTTTTTTAAATAAGCGTGAATTTTTTTCGTAAGAAAGGCAGTGGCCTCATCATCGGCCTTCCACAGCGAAGTAATGATGTCGGGACAACCGGCATAGGCAAACGCCCTGCTCAGGCTCATCACCCCTTCTCCCCTCACCAGTTTTCCGTAACCGGTTTCGCAGGCGCTCAGGATCACAAGCCTTGTCTTTCTCAATGTGAGATCATAAATTTCACGGGCATAAAGAAGATAGGCGCCTTTTGAGGAACTGCTCGCTGGTGCGAACACAATGAATGACGGTGATCCGGAACTGTCGCCCGCCACGGCGTGCGTGGCAAGATGAAGGATCTCATGCTCATCGAAATGATCCAAAAAAGCTTGTTTGCTGGCGTCATTGTTCACATAGCGCGAGCCCTCTAATGCATGTATCTCATCAAAGGAAGAGGGCAGTTCGGGAAACACCAGGCCACCGGCTGAAATTCGCTGGTGAGCAAATGGCGCAAATGCCGCCGTAGAAAAGTTCCTGAAATCAGTGTTCTCCGTTTTTAGCAACGCAGTTGAAAACTGGTATTGGATCGAATGCTCTTCGATCAGATAATTGCCATTATGGATCAGTGCTTCAAAAGGAAGATAATTCAATTCGTCATCCGGGATAATGATCACTCGTTTTTCTTGTTCAGGAATGAAATTCCCCAACAGCACCGCAGAGAGCCTCTGGACCAGGGTATCCGGCACCATTCTATCCGGGTTTTCGTGAAGCGAACGGACAAAATTGTGCAGGTCCTTTCTAAAATCGCTGTACAACGGGATCTGGTAGCCGTTGAAACGGTCATGTGTAACCGTAAATACGGTCAACGCGGCTTCGCTCAGGTGGTAAGAAAGCAGGAGGGTGCCCCTCGAGATGATCTTCGCCTGTAGCGTGCGTATATCAGGAATGGAAACAGCTATGGGATAGGCGCTGCTGGTGGAATCCTGCACTCTGCCCAATTGTATTTCAAGCTCGGAGATCCGGCGGCCAGCGCTTGCAACCGACGCCGAATCGGCTGCATTCATCGACATAAGCGAAAGTCGCGTGATCTCCATTTTCAATTTTTGCTCCCTTTGTCTCGATCCACTGGAAAGGTCGCTGATCTGATTGCGCTGAACATTAAATGCCAGTACAGATGCTTTATTCTGCTGATCCATCTGGTAAGCCTTTTCAAGAAAAGCGGCGTCTCCTGTTTTCGAGTACAATTGAAAAGCCAGGTCGATCGGCCTGGTGTGAATGTCATAGCTTGTTCGCTTCAAAAAAAGCCTTGCTTCGTCGCTATCATAGCTGCGCACTATATAATCGATCAGGGCAAAGGCAGAGGTATAGGTCGCGAGCGCCGATCTTGCATAAGCAAGATCATGATGGTGCTCGTACAACCGGTAAAACGCTACCGCCTTCGCCGCAAGTGTGTTGAAAAGATTGATGTAAGAAAAAACGCCGGAGAACTTTTCCGGATTCACGTCGGGCGAAGACCCGGAAAATGCAGGATAAAACTGATGAAGTGCCTGCTGATATAAATTCAATGCTTCTTCCGGTCGATCCTGCCGGCTCAAAAGATCGCCATGGATCTTGAATGTTAACCCATGATCAGCGCTCAACTGGCTGCCGTTGTACGATGCATTCAGTGCTTCTGCTGCATTCAGGCAAGACGCCGCCGAATCGTATTGATCCAACGCCAGCCACGCATTCGCCCTGTCATTTTGAACACCAATGTCAAGCCGGTTGTTGTAGTGAACCTGCCCGTATTCTTTTAATGCTTCATTATACTGGCCCTTGCGGTAATAGATCAGTCCGAGATTATTATGGATCTCATTTAAATGGATGCGATACGGCAACAGCCTTTGCAGTGATGCGGCAGCACTGTCGAACTGTTCGAGTTTAAATAAAGCGATCGCAGCATTGATACTGTAGTTCACCAGGAAGTCTGTATAATAGGGTCTGCCCCTTTCAAGTGTTTCGGCAGCCTCCCTGAAATAATTTCCTGCCTGCAGATAATTGCCCGCCTGGAAATGCAGTGCACCCAAAGCATTGTACAATCTTTCGCTTTCCATGATCTTGCGCGACGCACGGTCCTGAATGGCTTCCGCCTTTCCGAAAGCAGCGGTTGCCTCATCAAGCCGGTTCTGAACAAAATAAATATTACCGCAAAGAACATAGGCCTTAAATGCAAATGAATCTGCGAGCTGGGGTAGAAATTTTTTAAGCGCGATTGCCTTTTCATAATAAGCTGCCGCCACCGAAAGACTGTCGAAATAATGGGCGAGCTGTCCCATCTTCAACGCCACGAAAAAATGGAGGGAATCAAACGCATGGTTGCCTTGCGGCAGACTTTTTTCAATTTGCGTAAATCTTTTCAGTGCAGTCTGGTTATACTGCGCCTCTCTTTGATCGGCACCAGGCCCTTTTTCATTTATGCGCAGCGCTTCCTCGTAAAAAATGTCGGCAGCCTTGTATTCCTGCAAAGCCTGGGCAAGACTTTTGGTCGCCGGCTGTGAGAATGAGAAAAAAAGCAGCAGGCTAAAAGCAAGCAAAAGGAACAAATTTTGACATCGCACGAATAAATATAACGGTTAATGACCGATGACGATGATACAGGGAGGCCGCGGCTTTCCAGCAATAGAAGCGATGGGTGTGCTGATAATGGGCGTATTGTCGGGCTGAAAGGTCATGGCCTGGTGTTCCCTCACCGTTTGCTGCAGGTCGGCAGGAACATCCGACATAGTATCATAGTAATACAAAAGGATCTTGATCTTGTTGAGCGCTTTTCCACTTTTATCATCCAGCCTGTATTTTACTTCAAAGTCTTTTCTTGTGTCGTTCTTAGGTGTTGACCCGAACAATCCATTGCGGACACTTTCCTTCAGGTTGATCTGTCCATTGTTCGTTCTCATAGCACAACCCGAATTATTTGCCACCTTGTCCTCATCGAAAATACCGGCGGGCATCGGGCGGGAAGGATCTGCATTGTAAACAGGAAAGGCCACCGAGTCGGCATCCGAAAGCCGGTAATACTTATCAGGAAAATTGATCCCTGAAATAACCACGAAGGCATTGGACGTATCTCCCTGCGCGCCCTGGAAACTAATGCGGTAACGCATACCTGCCTCGCTGCGGGAAACATTAATAACTCCTGTGGACCGGTCCAGCTCGAGGCCTTCCGGAAAAGCAGAATAGGTGCCGGTGGCGGTGTGAACGGGGCCGACCAACAGATCGGACGACTGATGACTCACATAAAACACGCTGTCCCCATAACTCAAATGGCCCTTGTCCACCTCTACCGTATCTTTTTTATGACAGGATATAGACAGGCATGCAAGAATAAACAACGCGAATAAATGAATTCTATTGAAAGACATAGCTGGTGCTTTACTGGGTGGCAGACATAAGATCGTATCCTATAAGAACGCAAAGGACGGCCGAAAGTTGCACGGCCATACAAATATGGAGAGGCCGTTAAGCCGTCAAATCATATTCAGGTGCAAGGATGGCGATTCAATTCAATGAAAGTCCTCTTCTTCGTGAAGCTCCCTTAGGTTTTTCAAAATAATGCGGTAAAGATCTTTATTAAGCGACTGACTGATGATGATCTGTCCCGTAGTCGTCACAGCCGAAGCGAGCATGGGAGCCGAAATGCCGCGGCCGGCAAGCGCCAGATTCAGCTGCGTGACCGCACGGTGAACTATCGAATCAGTGATGTTTACGTTCTTTTTCTCCCCTTTGATCTCCATCTCCTCATCAGCGCGGAAGGTAATCTTTATAACAGAGGCGCCATTATTGAATTCACCCTTTAATTCCAATGCAGGCTGACCGGCTGATGGCGACAACTTTGCCTTGAATTCCACTTCATCATACGTTCCCACGGGAAGGGAAATATTGCCCAGTGAAGCAGCCGGATCAAACAGGTTGATCGTTCTTTGCACGGAAGACCTGAACTCGACCTCGGATCCTGACCTTTCAGCTTCGAACTTGATCATGATGGCATTGGCAGTGCCTTCTTTCCATTCAATGGCGGCGCCATTTTCGCGGGCAACCGATGGATCAATGGCCAACTTGCTCACTGGCGACGAAGTATTTTTCGCCATCAGTTGAAAATTAATGGCGCCATTGCCTTTGTCGTTGCTAACAGACGCTTCCTTTTCGCAGCTGGCCAAAGTAAACGCAACAAGGGCCGGGAAAACAATTGATGAAACCTGCCTTTTCATAGTATAAAATTTTGTGTAAAAAAATGAGTTCAATGAATGGTCAATGCGGGAGCCCGGAATGTAACCTTCGCCAAAAAAAACTTTAAAAAATAAAGAGGAATAAAAAGCATGGCTGCTGGTTACAATTCTTTCGCGGCGGTTTACCAATAAGCAGGAAAAACAATTATGGAAAATTTAAAGAGACCATTTTCGAAAGCATGTTTGCTTTTCATTTTGCTAAGCAGTTGTTCAAAACATAGCACGGAAGTGATGCTTCCTGCAACACGGTCGTCAAACGACCCGTCTCCATCTTTAATGTCAGGCACCTGGACCATCAGCTCCTATGCGCAGCGCACGGAGGACAAGACATCATCCTTTACCGGCTACAGCTTTTTGTTCAAATCCGGAGGTGTCCTCGAGGCATGGGTCAATGGAACCGCGACTGCCGCCAGTTGGACCTATACGCCTGCAGCGGTCACATACTACGGAACGAATTCATCCAATGCTTCTGTAACAATCAGTTTTGGCCCGGCTGCACTAAATCGACTGAACCGCAGATGGAATATCGATTCCGTGCACACATCTGCAGCGAGGCTCGCTCTGGTCAATCCTGAGCCACGAGATAATGAACACCTTGATTTCTCAAAACAGTAATTGTCCCTGGTGGAGAAGAGCTCTGCCGGACCACCGTTGCAACCCGTGAATCAGCAAGGTCCCTGTGAATTCCAACCAACTAAAAGGCGAAGCCATGGCTTCGCCTTCTTTTATTGTGCATGGATTTGGAATAAACTCTATGACGCCATTTTGCGCGGCAACGTAAATGAGAAAACGCTTCCCTTACCGACTTCCGA
The DNA here is from genome assembly GCA_035555175.1 of Flavisolibacter sp. Classification (GTDB taxonomy): domain Bacteria; phylum Bacteroidota; class Bacteroidia; order Chitinophagales; family Chitinophagaceae; genus Flavisolibacter. The sequence goes on from DATMHB010000336.1 coordinate 5,514, forward strand.
CGCCACATGAAGCTTGCCGCCGTTCTTGCTTAGAAAGTCCTGGCATAGCATCAGCCCCAGGCCGGTGCCGGTTTCATTAGCGGTTCCCCTCGTTGAATAGAAACTGCTTTCGAATAATTTTTTTACCGCCTGCTGGTCCATACCCACACCGGTATCTCTAACCGATAGCTGAACAACGGAGGCTTCCTCCTTTACACTGATATGAATGCTGCCGGCGGGCGGCGTGAACTTTATTGCATTAGACAGAAGATTCCTGATAACAAGACTGATCATATCGCGATCGGCCAGGATAAAAATCGCTCTTTCGGATTTAAAATCTATGGTAATGCTTTTTGAATGCGCCTGCAATCTCAGGAGGTCGGTGGCTTCTTTTATCAACTGCGAAACTTCAATGATCTGCGGGTTCATTACGTTGATCTGCATCTGGCTCTTGACCCAGATCAGCAGGTTCTCCATGAGGGCTGTTGTGTAATTCAGGTCCTGCACCACTTCGGGGATGAAGCGCTTTACCTCCTCTGCCGGAAGATCGTATTGCTGCGCGCTCCTGAATAAATTTCTGAGCGCATAGAGGGGAGCTTTCAGGTCATGAGAGATCACAGAAAATAATTTGTTCTTCATCGAGTTCATCTCGGATAGCTCATTTGCCTGCTTTTGCAATAGCCGCGCCTTTTCATCGATCACGTCGTTCTGCTGCTGCAGCAGACGTGCCTTTTCGTCGATCACTTCTTTTTGCTTCTGGATCTCGCAATTCACCCTGTTCAATTCCCTGTTCTTTTCGAGGATGCTGAACTGGTAAAGCGTGTTTTCTTTTTTTATCAGGAACAGCGCATAAAAGATGAAGCCCGCAGGAAGCATATGGTTTAATACATAAAATGGAAAGTTGATGTCCACCATTGCGATCCTGTAGTCCTTAGTAAAAACAAAAACATAGAAATAACAGAAAATCGTCAGTGCAAATGCAAATGCGACGTAAATAAAACGCCGGAGGAAGAAAACTGATAATACGCCATAGAGAATAAAAAACAACTCGATGCCGACGTCGAAGCTCACCTTATACACCATTGCGGTAAGGATCGGATACATGATGAAATAGCAAAGCGTTGCCGTTTCGTGTTTTCTGTAATGATTCAGCACAAGCACAAGAATGCTAACCATGGCGGGCGCAAAAGTGATCGCCCATGCAAACGTTGGCAGCTGAATATCAGAAATGGATAGTCCTATGACAGGCAGAAAGACACCGATCAGGAAACCAAGAAAATTAAGTAGATTAAAAATGCCGAGCTTTCGCTTTTCATAATCATCCATTATAGCGAGGTAGCCAATGGAGCGGATCTTTTTGTGCCAAAGAAAGGTTTTCAATGCAGCTTGCATCAGACAGGGTTTGGATTTTACCTGAGAAAAATACGCTGATTTATTGTAAAATAAAAGCATACAGCGTTTTTTGTCGCCCGGCCGGGCCAAACCGGCCGCCACAGCTGACGAACTGGAGGTGAAGTCCGAACAGCAGCATTCTCCATTTCGTATTAAAGCAGGAAATTGCAGCTCAAATAGAATTTATTTATCATCTTTTATGGCGCAATTACATACGGCCGGCTTGCTGGTGATCAGGAATAAGAAGCTGCTGCTGGCTTTTAGCAGGAACAAGCGGTGCTTTTATCTGCCGGGCGGCAATGTAGATGCGGGTGAAACGGTTGAGCAGGCCCTTTGCAGGGAGGCAGCGGAAGAATTGCAGGTAATTATCGAACCTTGCGACCTTCGCTATCATGCCCACATTACGGCGCCGGCATACGGAGAACAAAATGGTACCATCATGGAGCAGGACTGCTTTTTACTGACCTCAAGTATTAAGCCGGCTTGTTCCGGGGAGATCGGTGCAATAAAATATTTTTCGCTCGAAGAATATCTTGAAGTTCCTGACAGGGCCCCGGGAGCTGTAATGATCCTCGAACAACTGAAAGCGGAAGCATTGATCGATTAACATGACCAGAATTGGATTGCTTTCCGATACGCACAACTTCCTTGATGAATCTATCTTCAGGCATTTTGAATCGTGCCATGAGATCTGGCATGCCGGCGATTTTGGAAACATCGCACTTGCAGAGATGCTTGTTGAAAAGTCAGGAAAGAAATTACGGGGCGTATACGGAAATATTGACGGATACGATGTGCGCAGCGTGTATCCGCAAAAATTGATCTGGACGTGTGAACGGATCGCTGCTTACATGACCCACATCGGCGGTTATCCGAACAAATACGCGCCCGGCATAAAGCAGGAGCTTGTGGCTACGCAGGCAAAACTTTTTATCAGCGGACATTCACATATTCTGAAGATCATTTACGACGATAAGATCGGCTGCCTTCATATGAATCCGGGAGCGGCGGGCAATCAGGGATGGCATAGGGTGAGGACGCTGATCCGGTTCACCATCGATGGAGCGGACATCCGCGATTGCGAAGTGATTGAGCTTGGCAAAAGATGATCAGGCAATGACAAAATTTATGTGGTGGCTCAAAGCTATAATGCCACCCTGCAAGAAAACTGAAATATGAAAGGGAAAAATCTTTTTTTACAAAAGAAAATGTCCATGGCCATTCCAACTGAATGATCTAATTTTTCAATGGGGGGGGCGCCCCCAAAATGGAGTCGACCTTGCAGCAAACAATTAAAAATCATTGTCGGCCGAGCTCTAAATTTTTTTTTACGACTTCATGAAGGTCCCCAACCGACTCTTGTACACCAACACCCGGCCATGAAAAGCTGCCACCGAAACAAGTTGTTACGACGCTCCTGCAAAACCACCGCACACAGCGGCCCTTATGAAAAATTGAAAATTTTACAAAATGAATTTTGCCCGGCCCAAAAAGAAAATGGCTGGACGAAATACAGGAAAACTGGGAATACCGGAAAGCTAGCTGGTTCATCTATAGCGACACAGGTTCCCGGTGGATGCTGGGAACCAACAACACGACACGGCTATTCGATATCCGGGAACTAACCATTTTTGAAAGGTCGACCACTAGCCTGATCGAGCATCTTTGCAGATGCGACGACGAGCTGGCCAACTCAGAAATACATAAGTTTTGAAAATATTTCCAAAATGTATCAACACCCTGAATGGAGCCAATTTCCATTTAGAAAATTCGAAGCCGCCTGTAAAGATCAATACCAATGACTTCCTGCACCTTTGGCAAGGAAAGGCCATGGAATGGAAGCAAGGATCAGCAATAATGCCAGAAAATAAAAGATCATCGTGCGGCGATGCTTGGCGCGGTCGGCGATCTTTTTTCTACCCTGCGCCTTGCCCAAATGGATGAGGACGATGGCAATGACCATTCCAACCAAATGCTCCACGGCAAAAAAACGAGAAACAGCATCCATCTTTCCAATGCCGCCGCTGCTTTGAATGAGTTTATATCCTTTGCTACCCACAAACCACAGGTAAATACCGATCAGAAGCATGAGGTCAGCAAAAATGGTAAGCAACAGACCCAGGCGGTTATCCGTGCGGATGTACGGCCTGCTACCAGCGATCAAACTATTGAGTATCGCAAACAGAAGCAAAATTAAAACGATCCACCTGCCAACACTGTGAGCGTGCAATAGCGCATTGTATAAACTGGTATCCATGCTGATTGATTTGGTTGCGCCAAAACTACAACAGCAATCCTCTTAAATCAAATTTACTTACCACCATTAGAGCGCAGATCGGCCGCGCAATCCGCATCGAGCGCAGGTATATTTCCGGTAATGAGAAAGCCCAGTATATCGGTAGTTTCGGCAGCATAATACATCAGACAATTGCTGTTGACGCAATGGCTGCCATGTGCACTGTCCTTGTGCTGGGTCTGCATGGATGATCCCGTATCGACCAATCCGAGGAGATGCCCGATCTCATGTTCGAGTACAGTAGCTTCGAGCTTGGTGCGGCTGCTTTGTCCAATTCCGCCTGAATTGTCGTGAATCTTTTTTCCAAACAGCACCGCCGACGTATTCTGATAAGCAGCACCGAGTACATTATCATCGGTGTAGGTTCCGTCGGTGTATAATATATACAGGGCGATCTGGTCGCCTGCAGAAAATGCGGAGCGGTGCTGCTTCTCAAAACCGACCACATCATCGATGCCAAGCACCATTTTGCCCGCTCCCCCAACCTCTTTTGTTGCGATGGTGATGCCGCCAGGCTTGTTAAGATGCGTTTGAAGAAAGGATTGAAGATGATCTATAGCTGCTCCATCCGGCGCAAATCCGGACATATATTGAATTTCGATCTTGAGCGACTTGAAGCGCGCATCTGAAAGCAACTCCCCTGCGGACGCGCCGACGGCACGGCTGTGCAAGGCCTCGGGCGCGAGTAACTGGGATTTCTTACAACCAAGAACGGATATAACGCAAAGGATGAATATAAGTTTCGTTTTCATAGGAAAGGTTTATGCAAAATAAAAAACAAATTGAAGAAAATGCAAGCACATTCCTTATCTCATTGCCAGTCCGCAATGAAAATATTGGTATCTCTTGTACCCCCGTTGTTGCGGTTGCTGCTGAAGATGATCTTCTTTCCATTGCTTGTGAACATGGGAAATGCGTCGAATCCTTTGTCGCGGCTGATTTTTTCAATGGAAGAACCATCAGCATTCATCGTGTACATATTGAACGGAAAGCCACGCTTGTATTCGTGATTGCTGCAAAAGATGATCCTGCCATCCGGAAGGAAATTCGGCGCCCAGTTGGCCTGGCCCAGGGCCGTTAGCTGTTGCGGGTTGCTGCCATCAGCATCTGCGATAAACACCTCCATTTGCGTTGGCGCTACAAGCCCTTCGCGAAGGAGGTCTTTGTATTCCTGAATAGCTTCGGGCGACTGAGGCCTGCTTGCACGCCACACGATCTTTTTACCATCAGCGCTGAACCATGCGCCCCCGTCATACCCCAACGTGTTCGTGATCTGTTTTGTTGCGCCCGTAGCAAGATCCATCACATACAAGTCAAGATCGCCATTGCGGAGCGATGTAAAGATCATCTTCCTGCCATCGGGCGATATTGTCGCCTCCGCATCATAACCCTCCGTGTCGGTGAGTTTTTTTTCGATCTTTCCATTCAGGTCCGCCATATAAATATCATAACTGCTATACACCGGCCAGATATATTTATTCCCGTATTTACTACGGTCCGGAAGCGGCGGACAACTATCGCCACCCTCATGTGTCGACGCATAAATAATATGCTTCCCGTCTTTTGTGAAGAAAGCACAGGTAGCCCTTCCCCTCCCCGTGCTGACCATTTTGTATTTGAAAGCTTCCCCTTTTGCAGGCACCCTGCCAAGGAAAATCTGGTCACACGCTATTCCATCCTTCGGCGCCGTTCTTTGAAAAACGATCCAGTTTCCATCGAAGCTCCAGTAGGCTTCTGCGTTATCTCCCCCATTGGTTAATTGCCTGATGTTCTTGAAATGAATTTCCTCAGGATAATGGAGCGTGTCTGCCTGGGCAAGCACTTCCGATGAACACCATCCGCATATCGCAATGACAAAAGAGATCGTCCTTATCATATGGCTCTTGTTAAACGCCGTCAAAGATTATGTTGATTGTATGGCGGCCAAATTTATAAGGCAAGGTACCTTGCTTTTTTTAGCTTTGAGCATGCACAAAATGTTTTTACCGTTGATCCTTGTCGTGCTCGCGTTTTTTTCGTGTAATAACGATGA
>DATMHB010000337.1:0-3893 GCA_035555175.1 Flavisolibacter sp.
TATCGGCAACAGCCACCTTCTTTTCGGCATCGAACTGGCTTCGCTGCACCTGTTGATAGGAAGCCCTGAGTCCGTTGAGTGCGTTACGGCGCTCGTCGAGCACTGTCCTTTTTTCATCCACCTGGCTGCGCAATTCTTCGAGCTGGCCGGTTAAAACGGAAATCGTTTCCTCTTCTTCCCGTATTTGTTGCGATGTGAACTCTATACTTTCCTGGATGCCGTTGATCTGTCCTTCCGCCCTGCCCAGGAACTGCGAAAGACTACTTTCTCTTTCTCTTAAATATTCCAATCGCTGGGAGGCAAGGTTCTTTTCGTTCTCTTTGGTGCGAACGGTCTGCACGAGCTCATTAAAACTCTGTTGCATATCGTGCAGCGCATTCTCCCTCTCAATAAAACCCACACGCTGTTGCTCCACCGCAGCTTCCTCCGTGGCAATGGTTGATTCCAGCGCGATACGCTTGTCGGTTTCCGCATCATGCTGCTCATTGAGCTGCCTGAATGTTAGATTGAATCCTTCAAGGGCCGCCTTGGCCAACTCAATGGTCACTTCACGGTAGTCTTTCTTGATCTCATAATACTTCTGCGCTTTCTTGGCCTGGTTTTCCAGCGTTTTCAACTGGTTGTTGATCTCGAATAAAAGATCTTCGATACGGGCAAGGTCCTGCTCGGTGGCATCGAGCTTTGAACGCGCCTCCTTCTTCCTTGTTTTATATATGGAAATACCCGCCGCCTGTTCAAGCATGCGGCGCCGGCTGTTGTCCTTGTCCTTGATCAGGTCATCGACCATGCCTAGCTCAATGATCGCATAGCTGTCCGTTGACACACCGGTATCCATAAAAAGATTCTGAATGTCCTTCAAACGGCAGTTCACATCATTAAGGCGGTATTCGCTCTCCCCGTTCTTATAAAACTTACGGGTGATGGTGATGGTATTGAATTCGGTGGGCAGAAGGTTTTTGGTATTCTCGAAGGTGAGACTGACCTCGGCGAGGCCGCTGGCACTGCGAGTTTTTGAGCCATTGAAAACCAGGCTCTCCAGGTTTTCGGAACGCAAATGCGAGATCTTTTGCTCACCGATCACCCAGCGAATGCTGTCCACAATATTGCTTTTTCCGCAACCATTGGGGCCTACAATACCGGTGATATTTTCGTCGAAGTTTACAAGGGTCTTGTCGGCAAAGCTTTTGAAACCCTTGATTTCCAGAGATTTTAGTCGCACTCTTCAGCTTTTTTATGACCGGCAAATATAACGGAATGGCTCAACAATCGTTTTGATTTTAACGTTCGGAGTTCCGCGTTTATACCCAAATTGTACACAGGCCACCCAAAGCCCTGATCCTAAATAATTTGGTGTCAAATCACAGGGTTAGAACTACCGGATTTTTTTTTGCACTTTTGCAGTGAAAAAAACCACCATTATATGCATGTTATAGTCCCCACCGATTTTTCAAAAACCTCCCTCAATGCAGCACATTTTGCCGCGCGGATGCTTGTGGGTCAATACGACGTGACACTCGTCCTCTTTCATGTTTTTGAAGACCCGGGCAAGGAAGCGGCCGTGAAGCAGGAATTAAGACAGCTGAAAGACAGTTTGATCGACGAAAGCATAGTCAAGATCGAAACCGTTGCCGAGTGCAGCAATGATTTTATCGAAAGCCTGGATAGAAAAGTAAGATACCTCGACGCCGGACTCGTTGTAATGGCCATTACAGAAAAGTCGAAACTGGAGCAGGTAATCACCGGCAGCAATTCACTCCGCATGATCGAGCGCAATCTTTGTCCCGTGCTCGTAATCCCTTATGATGCCAAATACAACGAGATCAAAAATGTAGCCGTCGCATCCGACTTTAAGGACGTGCAGAATTCAATACCGCTCGTGCCCGTAAAAAAAGTGCTGAGCATATTCAAGGCCAACCTGCACATCGTGAATATCAATAGCGAGATCTATGTATCACTCAGCGAAGAATACCTGGCGCAGCGCAAGGCTATGCTGGACATGTTCAAGGAATTCAGGCCTGAGTTTTATTTTATTACCACCTTTGATTTTCATGAAACGCTACGCCAGTTTATTGCGGATAAGCAAATTGACCTCGTACTTACCTTCCCGAGAAAACATTCCTTTATCAATAACCTGATCAAAGGCAATAACACGAAAAAGCTGGTGTACGAAAGTTCGATCCCTGTTCTCGCCGCACACGAATAAAATGTAATTCTGACGGTAATAGGTTCGTCCGCGGCAAGTGCCTTCGTTGCGGTGATTTCGTTTTATGGGCTTGGCGCAATACCCAACCCTGTATTTTGACGTGCCGGAGCCTTAACCTAATTTAGAGTTATCACAGGTTGGCAACAGCCTGCGGATCGATCGTTATTGAATTTTATGAAGAACATTAAGCTGATTGAAGTCCCATCGGAAATAGGAGCAGGTACACGCGGAGCAAGCCTGGGCATAGAGGCCATCAAGATTGCAGCCCTGGATTTCATGAGTAATTTCTTTATTCATTTCCCTTCCGAACGGATCCCGGTCGACAACAAACTCCTGTATGAACCCATTGAATCTCCCTATGCCAAAAGGATCAAAGGCATAGTATCTATGTATGATAAGGTGAGCAAGGCAGTTTCAGATTGTATCAGGAATAATTTCTTCCCTGTTATTCTAAGCGGTGATCACACTACCTCGGGTGCTACAATAGCAGGCATAAAAATGGCCAGGCCAAAAAGCAAACTGGGCGTGATCTGGATCGACGCGCATGCCGACCTGCATACGCCCTATACAACGCCTTCAGGTAATATGCATGGCATGCCCCTGGCCGCCGCCATCAATGAAGACAATGAAGAAAGCGCCGTACACCAGCTCGACCCCGATACTGTGAAGCAGTGGAATTATCTAAAAACCATCGGTAAGATCGTTCCCAAAGTCTTGCCGGAAGATATCGTATACATTTCCCTCAGAGATTTTGAAAAAGAAGAAAAGTACCTGATCGATAAATACGGGATGAAGGTCGTCACCACGAAGGAAGTGCGGAGCAAAGGCCCCGAAAATATCGTAAGGGCGGTACTGCGCTATTTGGGCGACTGCACCGATATCTATATTTCCTTCGATGTGGACAGCCTCGATTCTTCCATCAGCAAGGGCACCGGAACGCCGGTCAACAACGGCCTGAGGGAACGGGAGGCCGAGGATCTGATCAGTAAATTCATGCAGAACCGCAAGGTGTGCTGCTTCGAAATTACTGAAGTCAATCCCACGCTTGACAAAGAGAATCTCATGGCTGAAATCGCGTTCAACATCCTTCAGCGAAGCGTCAATGTTTTGATGATGAGCTGATGCAACACCTGAGCGGGAATCGTTGTCAACAGGTCATGAAAAAGATATTCATTGCGATAGCACTGGTAACGATCGCCGGCTGTTTCAAGGATCCGAAAGAATGGGTCACAGGAACGGTAGTGTCAGGGCCATCGTGCGACCCTACGGCCGCAATGGTGCAGCTCGACAGGCCGGATGCCTCCATTTATCCATTCCTTTGCCGCGACGCACCTGCCACTACGTCGCCTTGCAGAAACTCGATCTATATTTTGCATATGCCTGCAGCATTATCGACGCCCGGAACAAGGATCAAATTTTCTTCATGGTCCGACCTTGGGGTAGGCTGTTCTTCCTTTTCTTTTAATGCACATTACCTGGAAGTACATGGCCTGTCGGGGCTTTAAGATCGACCGCCAATAATAGCAAGCAATACACAATGTGAACCGCGATTGCTTCATTTTTTTGAAAATGTCTTCACGGAATAATGCATTATTTTCAGCATCCTTATTCATTGCATGTTATTTGAATGGATGTTGATTATGGAAAATAATTTCGATGTTCTTGTGATCGGTGGTGGCGCGGCCGGGCT
>DATMHB010000338.1:0-2915 GCA_035555175.1 Flavisolibacter sp.
AAAAGTACAGGCAATACCTTCCTTCCCTCATTTCCTTCGCCACAGGCCCGAGCCGGACAGCCGATATTGAAAAAACCCTTGTAGTTGGCGTGCATGGCCCAAAAGAGGTATATTGTTTTGTAATTGACGACCAGTCATAGCATTCATTATCCATGCAAGTTCCACCAGGTAAGAAAATTTTTTTCCTTTCAGATTTTCATTTGGGGGCACCCGATGCAAAAAGCAGCCTGGAAAGAGAGAAGCTAATAACAGCCTTTCTCGATGGCATCAAAAAAGAAGCGCATACCATTTTCATTGTCGGTGACATGTTTGACTTTTGGTACGAATACAAAAGGGTTGTGCCGCGCGGTTTCGTGCGGATGCTTGGTAAACTTGCCGAACTGACCGACGCCGGTATCACCATCCATTTTTTTGTGGGCAACCACGATATGTGGATGAAGGATTACCTACAAAAGGAGATGAATATTTCCGTTTATTTTCAGCCCAAAGAATTCATTTTTAATGATTGCAGCTTTTTGATCGGACATGGCGACGGCCTTGGCCCCGGTGACCATGGTTATAAACGGCTGAAGAAAATATTCAGGAATCCATTCTGCCAATGGCTGTTTGGCATCCTTCCCCCGGCCATTGGCATCGGCGTAGCCGATTATTTCAGCAGGAAAAGCCGTGCAGCTACAGGAAGTTCTGAAGAACACTTTCTGGGCGAGGACAAGGAATGGCTGCTGATCTTCTGTCGCCAAACCCTCGATAAAAAAAAGATCGATTATTTTGTATTTGGTCATAGACACCTTCCCATTGATTATCGTCTCAATAACAGTAGCCGGTATATCAATCTCGGGGACTGGATCAGTTATTTTACCTACGCGGTCTTCGAAGGAAAAGAAATGAAGCTCTTGGCCTATACAGGTAAGACTGAAAAAATTAACAGGAACTGGTGAGACGCCTTCTTACAATATTGCTGTTTGGATTATTTGCGGAGCATGGCCTTGCGCAACAGGATTCATCTTTTGTTCTCGTGCGTTCTATTGAAGCGCCTATTGCGGACGCGGCCATGGATAACTTCGGTAATCTTTATATTATTTCTCCTTCGGGGCAAATAAAAAAGCTGAATGACAGCGGCGATTCAGTTGCTGTTTACAACCAGGTAAACAAATTTGGAAAGCTCTATTCTATCGACGTTTCCAATCCTCTGAAGGTCCTCCTTTTTTACAAGGATTTTTCAACCGTTGTGGTCCTCGACCGTTTTCTTTCCAACCTGGCTACAATGAATCTCAGAAAATACAATATCCTTCAGCCGGGTGCAGTGGCACTTTCATACGACAACAACGTTTGGGTGTATGATGAGTACGACAACAAGTTGAAAAAGATCGACGAGCAAGGCAATCACCTGCTGGAAACATCCGATTTCAGAACGGTCTTTAACCGCTCGATCCTTCCTCAAAAAATCATCAATGATAATGGACTGGTCTATCTCGCCGACTCGGCCAATGGCGTATTTATCTTCGATAATTACGGATCGTTCAAGAAAAAACTGGACGTAAAGAACTGGCAAAGCATCGCCATTGCCAGCAACAACCTGATCAGCACCAATAATGAGATCATCTCTGTTTATAATACTAGTACCCTGATGCAGACGCAACGGAAATGGCCCTATTTTAAGCCCTATTACCGTTCATTCACCAGTGCAGATAAATTCGTCCATTTCTCAAACAGCAGGCTGCAGGTATACCGGTACAGGTTTTAATTCCGGGAATCAATAATTTTATCGAAAGCAAGGCATGAAGCGTTTTATGGACCAGGAGTTTTTAAGCAACACACTGAGAGATTATTTTTGGGTGGCCGGTGTCATACTTCTTGTTATTTTTCTGAACCGGATCATTTCGAAATACATTGCCATTCTTCTTTCGAAGATTTTCAGAAAGGCCTGGAAGAATTTCGACCAGAAAAGCTTTGTGCAGCTGATCATTCATCCCCTCGGCATCTTCCTTGTTATATCGGTTTCCATCGTCGCTCTTTACCGCCTCAGTTTCCCCGACGATTTGAATATCACCCTTTATAAATACACCATTCAAAGGATATTGATCGCCTTCGCTACCATCGTACAGGTTATCACCTTCACCTGGTTGATGCTGCGCATCATCGACTTTATTGCCACAGTGCTGGAGGCAAGAGCGAACAGAACAGCGGACCTGAGCGATAACCAGCTCATTGTTTTTTTCCGCGATTTCTTGAAAGTGGTGGTCGGCATTATCGGTGGTATGATGATCCTCCATTTCGCATTCGGCTACCACATTGGCAACTTACTCACCGGTCTCAGTATCGTTGGTGCGGCCATCGCGCTTGCGCTACGCGAAAGTCTTGAAAACCTGATCGCATCCTTTGTGATTTTTTTTGATAAGCCCTTTACAACAGGCGATTTTGTTAAGGTGCAAAGTGTCGCAGGAAATGTTGAAAGGATCGGATTGAGAAGCACGAGAGTGCGCACCACCGACAAGTCTTATGTTACGGTGCCGAATAAGCAAATGGTCGATAGCATTCTTGACAACGTAACGCTTCGCTCCCAAATCAGAGGGGAGATCAACCTCTTTATCAACCTGCAAACACCGCCTGCAAAGATCCAGCAGTTGCTCGAAGAGGTGAAAAAATACCTCGGAACAGTAGCTGAGATCCAGGGCGGCAATGCAATTTTCAGCGATATCCGGAAGGAAGCATATATCGTTTTCATAGAGTTCTTCACACCCGCCATCGACTGGAACCGCTTCACACTGATCAGGCAAAACCTGAATTTTTTCATTCTTCAAACAATGGAACGGCTGGACATCAAGATCACTGCCGAAGGAACGGACATCGCGATCGCGACCTAAGGTGCACCTTTTGAACCAAACCCTTGCCCCTGGCGCATTACAGCATTTTCC